>JACZKR010000138.1 GCA_014859945.1 Paracoccaceae bacterium
ATGCTGCTGCTGGGCTTCGGCCCCCGCACGCCCGAAGCGGCGGCGGCGCTTTATGACGCGCTTTATCCGGTCGGCGGCTGACATGGTTGCCCTGCCCCATCCCGCCCTGTTGGGCGACCGCAGCGCCCGCGCCGCGCTGACCTTCCGTGCCCTTCTGGTGCTGATGCTGGCGGTGTCGGTCCTGTCGCTGGGCACCGGGGCGGCCGGGCTTGATCTGGGCCAGATCGCATCGGGCCTGTGGTCGGGTGAGGGGCTGAGCCAGCGCGACCGCGTGATCCTGATGGATGTGCGCCTGCCGCGTCTGGCGATGGGGCTGCTGATCGGGGCGGCGCTGGCGGTATCGGGCGCGCTGATGCAGGGGCTGTTCCGCAACCCGCTGGCCGATCCGGGCATCGTCGGCGTCGGCGCCGGCGCGGGTCTGGGCGCGGTGGCGGCCATCGTACTGGGAGGCCTTCTGCCCGCCGGGCTGGCCGCCCTGGCAGGCCAGCATCTGGTGCCGGTGGCGGCCTTTCTGGGCGGCTGGGCGGCGACGCTGCTGCTTTATCGCATTGCCACGCGCGGGGGGCAGACCTCGGTCGCCACCATGCTTCTGGCCGGGATCGCGCTGGGGGCGCTGGCGGGCGCGCTGACCGGCATCCTTGTCTATCTGGCCGATGACACGCAGCTGCGCGACCTGACCTTCTGGTCGATGGGGTCGGTGGCCGGCGCAAGCTGGTCCAAGATCGCCGCCGCGCTGCCGCTGATCCTGCCGGTGCTGCTTCTGTCGCCGCTTCTGGCGCGCGGTCTGAACGCGCTGGCGCTGGGTGAGGCGCAGGCCGGCCATCTGGGCATCCGGGTGGAACGGGTGAAGCGGCTGGCCATCCTGGGCGTGGCGGCAGCGGCAGGGGCCGCGGTGGCGGTGGCGGGGGGGATCGGCTTTGTCGGCATCGTCGTGCCGCATCTGTTGCGGCTGGCCACCGGGCCGGACCACCGCTTTCTTTTGCCCAATGCAGCACTTCTGGGCGCAACGCTGCTGGTCGGGGCCGACATGATCGCGCGGACGCTGGTCAGCCCGGCGGAACTGCCCATCGGCATTGTCACCGCCACGCTGGGCGCGCCGGTCTTCCTGTGGATTCTGATGCAGCGCCGCGGGCTGGGCGGGGGGTTGTAAATGCTGGTTGCCGAAGCCTTGTCCGTGGCGCTTGGCCGCCGCACGGTTCTGCAGGGGCTGGACCTGACGGTGCGGCCGGGCAGCCTGACCGCCATCGTCGGCCCGAACGGATCGGGCAAGACCACGCTGCTGCGCGCCATCACCGGCGATCTGCCCTATCGCGGCGCGGCCCGGCTGAACGGGGTTGAGATTGCCGGCGCCGATCCCGCCCGCATGGCGGCGGTGCGCGGGGTGCTGGCGCAATCGACTCAGCTTGCCTTCCCCTTTACGGTGCTTGAGGTGGTGCGGCTGGGCCTGCGCCACGGCGGCGACGGGCTGGCCATGGCGGCGCTGGCCGAGGTGGGGCTGACCTCCCATGCCGCGCGCGACATGCAGACCCTTTCGGGGGGCGAACAGGCCCGCGCCCATCTGGCCCGGGTTCTGGTCCAGGTGTGGGAGCCGGTGGCGCCCGACGGCCCGCGCTGGCTGTTTCTGGATGAACCCGTGGCGGCGCTGGACATCGGCCACCAGCTGTCGGTCATGCGGATCGCACGGCGCTTTGCCGATGCCGGCGGCGGCGTGGTGGCCGTGATGCATGACCTGAACCTGTCGGCCATGTTCGCCGACCGCATCGCGCTGATGCAGGATGGCCGGCTTCTGGCCCATGACCTCCCCGACCGGGTGCTGACCGACGATCTGCTGGCCCGCGCCTATGGCTGTCCGGTGCGCGTCAACTGCCCGGCGCGGTCGGGGCCCTGGCTGGTGCCGCAGGCGGCGGCGGGCTGAGGCCGCAGCGCCAGAAGCGCCTCAAGCCCGCAGTTGTCGCGCATCAGGTCATCCAGCGTCACCGGATCAAGGGCGGCATAGAACGCCTCGACCGCCCGGGCGATATGGCCGCGCAGCCGGCATTCGGCGGTCAGCGGACAGGTGTTGCCGGCATCTGCAAAGCACTCGGCAAAGGGCACCCCCGCCTCGAACAGCCGGAACACCCGCCCGACCGAGATATCTGCCGGCGGATGGGCCAGCCGCAACCCGCCGGTCCGGCCGCGAAGCGTGGCGATGAAACCGCTCAGCTGCAGCTGGTGGATCACCTGCGCCAGATGGTTGCTCGAAGCATTGCAGGCCTGCGCGATGTCCGAGGCGCGCACGGTGCGGCCCGGATTGGCGGCGCAGAACATCAGCGCGCGGACGGCAAGGTTGGTGCGTGTGGTCAGTCGCATGGCGCCTCGGGCTGTGCGGGTTCTGCTTTCCGATAGCCCGCCGCGGGGGGGCGGTATCTGATCTGGATCAGATGG
>JACZKR010000139.1 GCA_014859945.1 Paracoccaceae bacterium
CCCCGGCATCGGTCAGCCCCAGCGCCGCCCAATGCGCCATCGGCCGGGCGGTGCGCGGCCCGGCCAGAAGATAGTCGAACCCCCCGGGCAGCCGCACCTCGGTCGCGAAGGGGCGGCCCTTCTTCCAGCCCGCCCGCGCCAGATAGGCGGCGGTCGAGGCCAGCGCATCCGCCGGATCGTCGCCCCAGATGTCGCGCCGCCCGTCGCCGTCGAAATCCACCGCCAGCCGCTGATAGCTGGAAGGCATGAATTGCGTGTGCCCCATGGCCCCGGCCCAGCTGCCCTTCATCCGGTCAGCCGTGGTGTCGCCCGATTGCAGGATGCGCAGCGCCTCGACCAGTTCGGCTTCAAAGAACGCGCCGCGCCGCCCGTCATATGCCAGCGTTGCCAGCGCCGACAGCGTGGGCGTATCGCCCCTGACCGCGCCATAGCTGCTTTCCAGCCCCCAGATCGCCACCACCGCCTCACGGTCAACGCCGTAGGTCGCCTCGATCCGGTCCAGAACGGCGGCCTGCTGTTTCAGCGCTTTCCGGCCAAAGGCGATGCGGTCGTCCGACACCGCGCGGTCCATGTAATCCCAGATGGTGCGGGTGAATTCATCCTGCCGCCGGTCACGTTCGACGACATCAGGCAGGAAGGTGACGCCGGCCAACGCGGCATCGAAGGTGGCCGATGAAATCCCCAGCGCCAGCGCGCGGCTGCGGAACCCGGCGACCCAGGCATCCAGCCCCGCCTGATTGCCTTCGATCACCACCTCGATCCTCCGCACATCGTCCTGCGCCGCGGCGGCCCATGGCGCGCAAAGCCCGACAAGAACAAGGAAAAGCAGTTTGCGCATCACCGGCCCGGCCTGAATGGCGGTCAGCCTAGCAGCCCCGCCGCCCGCGACAAGCGCCGATCAGCGGCGCTTGCGGACCACCTTGCGGCGCAGAGCGGCATCGCGCGCCGCCGCCGCCCCGGGCTTGCGCGGCTGATAGCGGCCGCGTTTGCCCGGCTTGCCCGAAGGCAGCGCCCGGTCCTCGACCGTCAGCAGCTGCAGCATCAGCCCGCCGGTCACCGGAATGGCCTCGACCAGCCGCACCGTGACGCGCTGACCGATGCCGAAGGTCACCCCGGTATCGGCGCCCATCAGGCTTTGCGTCGCCTCGTCATAATGGAAGAACTCTCGCCCCAGTTCACGGATGGGGATCAGCCCGTCGGCCCCGGTTTCATCCAGCTTCACGAACAGGCCAAAGCGCTGCACCCCGGAAATCCGGCCCGCGAACTCGGCCCCCACGCGATCCGACAGATAGGCCGCCAGATAACGGTCGGTCGTGTCGCGTTCCGCCGCCATGCTGCGCCGCTCGGCATCCGAGATCAGCTTGCCGGTTTCATCAAGGTTCTCGATGTCCCAGGCGCTCAGTCCGTCCTCACCCCAGCCATGGCCCCGGATCAGCGCGCGATGCACGATCAGGTCGGAATAGCGGCGGATCGGGCTGGTGAAATGCGCGTAGTTCCGCAGCGCCAGACCGAAATGGCCAAAGTTTTCCGGGTTGTAATAGGCCTGCGTCATCGACCGCAGGGTCGAGATGTTCATCAGCTCATCAAACTCGGTGCCCTGCGCCTGCGCCAGAAGCCTGTTCAGATGCGCGGTCTTCAGAACCTGCCCCTTGGCCAGAACGAAACCCGATGCCTCGGCCACTTCGCGCAGCGTATCCAGCTTGGTGGGCGAAGGCTCTTCATGCACCCGGTACAGCAGGGGCTGCTTCAGCCGCTGCAATTCTTCGGCCGCACAGACATTGGCGAGGATCATGAATTCCTCGATCAGCTTGTGCGCCTCAAGCCGGTCACGGAAGGCGACCGACAGCACCTTGCCTTCATCCGACAGCACGATCTTGCGTTCCGGCAGATCAAGGTCCAGCGGCTGGCGCGCGGCGCGGGCGTGCTTGGCGGCCTCATAGGCGGCATAAAGCGGACGGATCACCCGGTCTACCAACGGCGCCACCTTGTCATCCGGCGCACCATCGGCCGCCGCCTGCACCTGCGCGTAATGCAGGCTGCCGGCAGACCGCATGATGCCCCGCACGAAGCGGTGCGAAATCTTGTGGCCCTGCGCATCCAGCCGCATCCGCACGGCAAGGCAGGCACGGTCCACGTTCTCATGCAGGCTGCACAGGTCGCCCGACAGGATATCGGGCAGCATCGGCACCACCCGGTCGGGGAAATAAGTCGAGTTGCCACGCTTGCGCGCCTCGCGGTCCAGCGCGGAACCGGGGCGGACGTAATGGGCCACATCGGCAATCGCCACCCAGACGACATGCCCGCCGGGATTTCCGGCCTCGGTGTCTGCCTCGGCAAAGACGGCATCGTCGCGGTCGCGGGCGTCGATCGGGTCGATGGTGACCAGCGGCAGATCGCGCAGGTCGGTCCGGCCGGTGGCGGCGACATGCGGGTTGCTGCGGTCAGCCTCGGCCATGACGGCATCGGGGAACTGGTCGGGAATGCCGTGCTGGTGAATGGCGATCAGGCTGACGGCACGGGGGCCGGTGGGGTCGCCCAGCCGGGCCAGGATGCGGGCCTGCGGCAGGCCCATCTGACGGCGGCCGCCCACCGCCTCGGCCTCGACCAGTTCACCGTCGCGGGCATTCAGGGTCAGGTCGCGGGCCACCCGCCATTCCTTGTCGGCGCCCTTGTCGATGGGAACGATGCGCCCGCCTTCGGCCCCGGCGCGGAAGATGCCCAGAACCTTCAGGGGGTTGGTGCCGATGCGGCGGATCAGCCGCGCCTCATACTGGTAATCGTCCAGATCGACCTTCGAGAGCCGCCCCAGAATCCGGTCGCCCGCCCCCAGCGCCGGATCGCCCTGCTTGGGGATGATCAGGATGCGCAGGGTTTCATCCACGCCTTCCTCAAGCGGACGGGCGTAAAGATCGCCGGCGGCATCGGGGGGCAGAACCATCAGCACCGCAACCGGCGGCAGTTCACCCGAGGCGCGGAAACGGCGCGCGGTTTTCTGCAGCGTTCCCTCTTCCTCAAGCTCTCGCAACAGGCGCTTCAGGTCGATCCGGGCATCGCCCTTGATGCCGAAGGCCTTGGCAATATCGCGCTTGGCCGAAAGGCCGGGATTCTCGGCGATCCACTGGCGGATCTGGTCTTTGGTGGGAAGCGGGTTCATGCGACGGGCCTAGCACGGAAGCGCTGCCAAGGAAACCTTGCGCCCATGGCCGCGGCAGAGCGGGGGTTTCACACCCCCGCACCCCCGTGGAGTATTTCAAAAGGTGCAAATGGGAAGGGGGCAAGGCGTTTGGTGGGCCGGATGGTTAACGCTTCCTCCGCCATACGTGCGTAGAGACGGAAGGAAGACGCGGGGAAGACGGAAAGAAGACCGCGAAAACCACGGTCTTTCAATCCGTTAACCCCCAGATCGCCGTCCTCTGGCCCTGACCCAGGATGGCGGAGTGTTCCCGACGGGCCGCTTTACAGGATCAGGTCCTCCAGCACCGGAACATAGGCCAGCCCGTCAGCACCGACGACGCGGATGTCGAGGTCCGAAAGGCCATTGCCGTCGATGTCGACCGACAGAACCCCATAGCCCGCCCCGCTGTCGGTCACCCGCACCTCACCAGCCGCCATGTTGAAGGCGGCCGAGCCGATGAAGGCAAAGGCCTGATCGCCCGCCGTCAGCGGATCTGCGTCCAGCGCCGACAGGTTGATCAGGTCAGAACCGCTGGTGAAGTCGGTGATCCGGTCGGCCTGCGCCCCGGCGCGGCTTTCGCCGGCGGCGACGAAGACAAAGCTGTCAGCGCCAAGCCCGCCGGTCAGAAGGTCGCGCCCCGCCCCGCCAAGGATCACATCCGCCCCGGCCGAGCCGGTGATCGTGTCGTTGCCCTTGCCGCCCGAAATGCCCGCGATACCGGTCAGGGTGATGCCTGTGAAATCCATCGCATCGGCAAGATCCGTGCCGCGCAGGGTGACCCCGGTCCTGCCATCGGCCGAGATCTCTTCGATGCCGGTCAGGGTGGCGGGCGAGATCACCGTGTTGTTCGCCCCGGCGCGGATCACGTCATAGCCCGCGCCGCCTTCATAGCTGTCGTGCCCGGCGGAAGGGCCGGACAGCAGGAAGACATCATCCCCGCCGCCGCCCGCCAGCACGTCATTGCCGCCGCCGCCGAGGATCACATCGGCGCCTTCCGAGCCGGTCACGGTATCATCGCCAAGCCCGGCATTGATGCTGGTGATGCCCGTCAGAACCGTCGCGCTGAAGTCCAGCGTGTTGGCGGCATTGGTGCCTGCGATGCTGACCTGGGCAAAGCCGCCGGCGCTGATCTCTTCGATCCCGGCCACCGAGGACAGACCGATCACCACATTCGAGGCGGTGGCAACGATCCGGTCCAGCCCCGCGCCGCCGTCGATTGCGTCGGCGCCGTCGCCCCGGCCGATCAGGAAAGTGTCGTCGCCGATGCCACCCGTCAGCGCGTCATCACCCAGACCGCCGCTGAGGCTGTCGTCGCCGTCGCGGCCGTCGATGCTGTCATTGCCGGCATTGCCGCGGATCAGGTTGTCATCGCTGCCGCCGATCACCGTATCATCGCCCGATCCGGCATTGGCCTCTTCGATGGTGGTGGTGGTGGCGGCCGTCATGCCGGCGGTGATTGCCGCCACGATGTTCGAGCTGTTGGCCGTCAGCGACACCACCGTGCCGCGCCCGATCTGGGACACAAGGCTCTGATAGGTCGACTCATACCCCCCGGCGACGGCGAAGACCGGAATGATGTTGGCCGCCTGCAGGGCCGCCATCAGTTGCGGGATCTGGGGATAATCCTCAAGCGCGCCGCCGCCCGGATAAAAGGCGTCGCCGTTGTTCGGCGTCAGGATGCCGCCCAGCGCGCCGTCACCTGCAACGTGATAGGGCGCATCGGTGAACAGCACCACGAAGCGCGCCGCATCAGCGCGATAGCCCGCCTCTGCCGCATTCAGCGCCAGCTGCATCAGCCCTTCGATCTGGGCTTCGGCGCCGTCGGCCCCGCTCAGCACCGTCATGCTGTTGTAGATACTGGCCAGCGTCGCGGCGTCGGCCGTCATGCCCTGTTCCAGCGCATAGACCCATTCGCCGGTGGCGCCGAACGGGTTGACCGGCTTGTCGATGAAGGACGAGACGCCGAAGGCGCTGTTGATCTGCACCGCTTGCAGGGCCGCCACGATCTGCGGCACCAGACCGCGCACCGTGGCAATGTCATCGCCGAAAGAGCCGGAGCGGTCTTGCAGGAACTGCACATCCAACGGCCGCGCGGTGGCGCCGCCGGGGGTGATGACGACAACTTCGCCCTCGACCTCGCTTTCGGTTTCGCCCGACAGGTCGATGTAATCGTTGCTGCTGCTTTCGGAACTGTCGATGCAGTCACGGCCCGAGTAATCCTCGATCGTCACCGACCCGCCCGAGATGTGGTAGGTGTCATCGCCGTCGTCGCCCACCAGCGTATCGGCGCCGCCCCGGCTGTAGAGGTCGTCATCGCCGCGACCGCCTTCCAGCAGGTCATCGCCGTCGCCGCCGTCCAGACTGTCATCGCCAAGGCCGCCCGACAGCGTGTTGTTGCCCGCGTCGCCGGTCGCGCTGGTCGCGGTGCCGCCCAGACGGATGATCTCGACGTTGAGGGGCGCCGTCAGGCCATCGGCCATCAGGATGACGGTATCAATGCCGCCACCGACATCCTCGACGATCACATCGCCGATGTTGTCGAGGATATAGGTGTCATCGCCAGCGCCGCCGATCAGGCTGTCGGCCCCGGCGCCGCCATCCAGCAGGTCATCGCCGCCCAGACCGAACAGGGTCTGGCTGCCCGCCGATCCGGTCAGCACATCGCCGCCTTCGGTGCCGGTGCCGGTCAGACCCGCCGCCGTCAGGCGCAATTCCTCAAGCCCGGTGGTCAGGGTGTAGCTGATGGTCGATTCCACCCGGTCGGTGCCTGCCGTATCGGTGACAACGTCGCCCGCGTTGTCCACCAGATAGACGTCGTTGCCGGCGCCGCCCTCCATCGTGTCGCCCCCCGCGCCGCCGCGCAGGGTGTCGTCAAAGGCGGTGCCGACCAGCCGGTTGTTCAGCGCGTTGCCGCCTGCAACGCGGGCCGCACCGGTCAGCGTCAGATTCTCGACGTTGTTGCCCAGGGTGTAGTTGACCGAGGCAATCACCGTATCCGTGCCGCCCGTCAGGCTTTCGTTGATGCGGTCGGTGGCAATATCGACGCGGTAGGTGTCATCGCCTTCGCCGCCCGTCAGCGTGTCTTTGCCGGCACCACCGTCCAGCGTGTCGTTGCCGGTGGTGCCGACGATCAGATTGTTCAGCGCATTGCCGGTGCCCGCACGGGCGGCGCCGTAAAGGTAAAGCCGCTCGACCTCGGCGCCCAGAACGTAGTTGGCCCAGGCGTTGACGCGGTCGGCGGTGCCGCCGCCGGCCAGTTCGGTCACCTGATCGGCGCTTGAATCGACGGTGTAGATGTCATTGCCGCCGCCGCCCGCCATGGTATCGGCCCCGGCCAGACCGTCAATCTGATCCGCCGCGTTGGTGCCCGAGATGAAATTGTTCAGCGCGTTGCCGGTGCCCATCCTTGCGCCGCCGGTCAGGACCAGCCGCTCGACCTCGGCCGCGAGGGTGAGGTTGACGGACGAGACCACCTCATCCGCCGTGCCGCCGCCCGCGACCTCGACCACCACATCGGCAAGGCTGTCAACGACATAGCGGTCGTTGCCCAGCCCGCCGGTCATGGTGTCGGCGCCGGCAGCGCCGTCCAGCGTATCGGCGCCCGCCGTTCCCGTCAGGCTGTTGTCCAGCGCATTGCCGGTGCCGCTGCGCGCGGCGCCGGTCAGCACCAGATTCTCGACCCCGTCAGCCAGCGTATGGGCGACCCCGGCCAGAACCGTGTCGATGCCGTCGCCGCCCAGTTCCGAGACCACATCCCCCGCGTTGTCGACGATATAGCGGTCATCGCCCAGACCGCCGTTCATTGCGTCGGCGCCGGTGCCGCCGTCCAGCGTGTCATTGCCCGACCCGCCGTCGATGCTGTCATTGCCGGCGCCGCCCTCGATCATGTCGTGGCCGGCATCGGCCGCGATGGTGTCGGCACCGCCCAGCCCCATGATCGCATCGTCGCCCGCGCCGATCTGGTGCAGCCCGCCATAACCCGGCCCCATCAGATCGGCGCCCTCGGTGCCATAGATGTTGAGGTCCGGCTGCCAGCTTGCCGGCGCGAACAGCACCTTGACCGCCTCACCCGCCCCCGGCGCGCCGATGATCAGGTCCTGCGTGCCGTCGGCGTTCAGATCGGGCGACAGCGCCAGCGACGACCCCGTCAGGCTGCCCGGCGCGCCGACGATCTTGGCCCCGCCAAAGCCCTGCGCCACAGCCGAAAGGTCAATGCTGCCCGAAGCCCCGCCCCAGACGATATAGACCGCCCCGGCATTGGCCCCGCCTTCTTCGTTGCCGGGCACGCCAAGGATCAGATCGGCGATGCCGTCGCGGTTCAGGTCACCGCCACCCAGCACCACCATCCCATCCAGCTCTCCGGGGTTTTCGGCGATGATTTCATAGCCGCCGATCCCGGCGCGCACATCCGCCAGGTCCATCGCCGCCGTATCGGCCTTGCCGAAGACAACATAGGCGCGGTCCGACCGCGGGGCGCTGATCAGCATGTCGCCCCGCCCGTCGCCGTTCAGATCGGCCACGCCCGAAACCGCCGCCCCGGCATCATCATCCTCGACCCCGGTGATGATATAGCCGCCGATCCCCGCCGCGATGTCATTCAGGTCAACGCCCGTGCCGGTGGACTTGCCGAAGACCACATAGACCGCGCCCTGGTTCGGGGCGCCGTCATTGTAATCGGGCACGCCGATGAGGATCTCGGATGCGCCGTCGCCGTTCTGGTCGGCCGAGACGCCCAGAACCGTGCCCACCGCATCGCCGCCATCGGCGCCGGTGATCCTGAAACCACCGGTGCCCGCCGCGACATTCGACAGAAGGACCGGCGCATCGCCCGCCTTGCCCCAGACGACATAGGCCGCACCGGCATCGACGCCGCCCGCATCCTGCCCCGGCGCGCCGACCAGCACATCGGCCCGGCCGTCGCCGTTCATGTCTCCTACCGACATGACGCTGTAGCCCGCCATATCGCCCGCCGCCTGACCGCGGATCGCAAAGC
>JACZKR010000140.1 GCA_014859945.1 Paracoccaceae bacterium
CCTCCACCACCACCCCGCCGCCGATGCCGGTGCCCAGGATCAGCCCGACCGCCGGCGACAGCCCGCGCGCCGCACCAAAGACCGCTTCCGAAAGCGCCATCGCGCGGCAGTCGTTCACGTAGGTCACCGCGCGACCCGCCGCCGCCGCGATATCGGCCGGAAAAGGCCGCCCCGTCGCCGCCAGATTGGCGGTCAGCGCGATGCCCGTCGCCGGGTTCACCAGCCCCGCCGCGGCAATCCCCACCGGCACGGCCCGCCCGGCCTGACCGGCGATCCAGTCCACCTGACCGGCCACCGCCGCGACCAGCGCGTCATAATCCTTCGGCGTGTCGATCCGCCGCCGCCCCGCAAGATTCCAGCCGGCGTCAAAGACCTGCGCCTCAATCTTGGTGCCGCCAAGGTCAATGCCGCCGGCAATCATGGCACCACCGGATGCAGACGTACGCCCGACACCACCCGCGTCAGCGTGCCCTGCCCCGCAAAAGGATCGTCCACCGGCAGGCCCAGCCGGTCCGACCATACCACCGCCAGCAACTGCGCCAGCACCACCTGCAGCACAAAGCCCCAGCGCAGCCCCGGCGCCGCAACATGGGTCACCCGGCTGACCGGAAACTGGCCGCGCAGCTCGGCCACCAGATCGGCGTCATACAGCGCCGCCTGCGGCTCAGCGCTGCCCAGCACCCAGATATCGGTCGCGCCCCGCACAAAGCTTTTCGGGCCGTGCCGGAAACCCAGCGTCGAATCCCACAGCGCCGGCACCTGCCCGGCGGCCAGTTCCATCACCTTCAGCGCCGCCTCACGCGCGATGAAGGCGCAGGGCCCCGACCCCACAAAGACCGCCCTCTCCGGCAGCCGCGCCGCCTGCGCTTCGGCCACCATCCCCGGCAGCGCCGCCTGCAGCGCATCGGCCAGCGCCACCATGTCGCCGCCCGGATCAAACACCGCCAGCGCCGTCAGCAGCATGGTGGTGAAGCTTGAGGTCATGGCAAAGCCCGCGTCATGCGTCGCCTCGGGCAGCACGATCACCCGCCCGCCCCGCCGCGCCAGCGCCGAGGCGCCGTTGCAGGTAACCGACAGCCGCGGCAGCCCCGGCGCCAGCGCATCCAGCGCGTCCAGAACCCCCACCGTCTCGGCACTGTTGCCCGACCGGCCGAAGTTCACCACCAGCACCCGCCGCCCGTCCAGATAGGCCGCGGGCCGCGCCACCAGATCGGTCGTCGCCACCGCGCGAAAGCGCCCCCGCCCCTCCAGCGCCGCCACCAGAACCTCGCCGATATAGGCCGACGATCCGGCGCCGCAGAACCACACCTCGTCCACCGCCTGCGCCGCCACCCAGTCGCGCGCGGCAGCCACATCGAACGCCTTGGCCCAGCCGCGCCAGACGGCGGGCTGCTGATGTATCTCGCGCCAGGTGGCAAAGCGGTCCAGATCGCTCATCTTGTCTGCGTCACTTTCGAAAGGGTGGCCGGCGCATCGGGGTCCAGCCCCAGCGCCAGCGCGGTTTGCAGGACCAGCGGATAGGTCAGGCACAACAGCGCCGCCGCCGCCGCCGCCGGGGTCATCGCGCCCAAACCGGCATCCGAGGGCCGCAGCCGGAACACCGTGCCGCCGGCTGCCGCCAGCCGCGCCTCGGCTGTATCAAGGCTCGCCTGCACCCCGGCCTGCCCGGTATCCAGGATCAGGACCAAAAGCGGGTTGGTCGCCAGTTGCAGCGGCCCGTGCAGCACCTCGCTGGAAGAATAGGCCTCGGCATGCAGCGCGCAGCATTCCTTCAGCTTCAGCGCCAGTTCCTGCGCCGCGCCGAAACCGCTGTCGCGCCCGATCACATAGACATGCCGCGCCCTCAGCAGTGCCGCCACCAGCGCTCGCGCCTGCGGATGGCTGCGCCCGGCCAGCGCCGCCACCTCGGCCGCTGCCGCTTCGGCCCGCGCCGCATAGCCCGGCACCATGGCCGAGATCAGCGCCATCCCCGCCCCGATCGACCCCACGACCGATTTCGTCGCCGGCACCGCGATTTCCGGCCCGGCGCCGATGGGCAGCACCGCATCCGCCGCGCCCGCCACGGGCGAGGCTTCGGCGTTGATGATCCCCAGCACCCGCGCGCCCCGCGCCCGCGCCCCCTGCGCCGACCGCACCAGATCTTCCGACGCGCCGGACTGGCTGACCACCAGCACCGCCGCGCCTTCCAGCGCCACACCGCCCCCCAGCGAAAAGACCGAAGGCGGGAGCGAGGTCATCGGCAACCCCGCCTCGCGCATCACCTCATACGACAGGATGTTGGCCGCCGCATCCGACGACCCCCGCGCAATGGTATAGACCGCGCGCAGCCCCGCCAGATCGGGCAGCGCCACCTTCGCCGCGATGGCCCGGGCAAAGACGCCCGGCGCCTCGGCGATCTCGGCCGCCATGTGGCGCCCGGCATCCGGGTGCAGACCGCCGCTCATGCCCGCAACCCATGGGCATCGAGCGCCGCCCAGACCGGGGCCAGATCGACGACGCGGCCCTCTTTCCGCGCCTGATCCAGCGCCAGCGCGGCCACCCCCGCCTCCATCGCATCCAGGATCGACACCGGCAGCCCATCGCTTTCGCCGCGCAGATAGCGGGTGATATCGGCGCACATCATTGCATCGGCGCCGTAATGGGCGCCCTTCGCCGTCGCCCCTGCCGAATAGTCGTGGTCGGCCAGCCGCCGCCCGTCGCGCGCCGTCACCTTCAGGAAACCGCGCACGAAATCGCCCTCGGCCATCCCATGCGTGCCCATCACGCAGAACCGGCGGTGTTCGTCGGGCACGTTCAGGTTGGTGTGGAAGGCCAGATTGGCCCCGCTTTCGTATTCCAGAATGGCGGTCTGAAAGTCGATGATATCGCCGTCCGACCGGAACGGATCGTCCGTCTGTTCCCAGACCGAGGCCTTCACATGGAAGATCCCGGCCTCTTCGTTCGACGCGGGCGCGTTTTCCGGCAGAAAAGACCGTCGCCCGCCAAAGCTTGCCACCCGCGCCGGGCGCGAGCCGGTGACCATGTTGTAGATGTCCAGGTCGTGGCAGCATTTCTCCAGCATGAAGCCGCCCGCCCAGGCATCGCGCCGCCGCCAGTCGCGCATGAAGAAGGCCCCGTGATAGGGCGCGATATGCTCGTTCGCCTCAAGGCTGGTCACCCGGCCCAGCCAGCCCGCCGCCATCGCCGCGCGCAGATCGACCATATGCTGCGAATAGCGCAGCACCAGCCCCACCATCGCCCGCTGCGCCCCGCCGTGCAGCGCCAGAAGCCGCGCCAGTTCCAGCGTTTCTTCCACGCTGATCACCACCGGCTTTTCGGTGAAAACCTGCACCCCGGCCTCCAGCCCCAGCCGGATCTGCTCCAGATGGAAGGCATTGGGGGAAAAGACGCAGTAAAGATCGGGCCGCGCATCCGACAGCATCGCCTCGACCGAGGGGTAGCGCGGCACCTCGCCCAGCATCTCCAGATGGGTCGGCTGCGGGTCGTAGAAACCCACCACCTCGGCTTCGGGCATCGCCGCCTTCAGTTCGCGCAAGACATGACCGGCCCGCAGGCCCATGCCCGCCGTGACAATCCGCATTTTCCGTTCCTTTCCTCAGGCCGCCAGCGCTGGCGCCTGCCTGCGCCGCATCACGCGGCCCTCGGCGTCAAAGACATGGGCGTCGGCCGGGTTGAAGCTCAGCCCGATGGTCTCGCCCTCGGTCACCGCGGCATCGCCGGCAAGGCTGGCGCAAATCCGCCCGCCATCCGCCGATTGGCCATGGACGATGGCCACCCCGCCCAGCCGCTCCAGCACCCGCAGCCGCAGCGAAAGCCCCTCGCCCTGCCGCAGGTTTTCCGGCCGCAGGCCCACCTCAACCCGGTCGCCCGGTTTGGCGTTGCCCGGCTCTACCGGCAGGACCACGCGGTGGCCGCCGTCAAACTCCACCGCCAGACCGGCCGCATCGCTGCCCAGCACGGTCGCCGGCACAAGGTTCATGTTGGGCTGGCCGATAAAGGTCGCGACGAACCGCGTCGCGGGATGGTGATACAACTCCATCGGGCTGCCGAACTGTTCCACCCGGCCCTTGTTCAGCACGACGATCCGGTGGGCCATGGTCATCGCCTCAACCTGATCATGGGTGACATAAACCATGGTCGCCGACAGGTCGCGGTGCAGCTGGCTCAGCTCTACCCGCATGTCGCCGCGCAGCGCGGCATCCAGGTTCGACAGCGGCTCATCGAACAGGAACACCCTGGGGTTCCGCACAATCGACCGCCCGATGGCCACCCGCTGCCGCTGCCCGCCCGACAACTGGCCGGGCTTCAGCTGCAGCTTCTCGGTCAGCTGCAGAATATCGGCCGCGCGGCCGACCTTGGCCTTGACCTCGGCCTCGGGCAGGCCGGCGACCCGCAGCGGGAAGGCGATGTTTTCGTAAACCGACAGATGGGGATAAAGCGCATAGCTCTGGAACACCATCGAGATGCCCCGGTCCACCGGCGCCGCATGGCTGACATCCTGCCCCCCGATCACGATCCGGCCCGAGCTTGCCTCATCCAGCCCCGCGATGATGCGCAGCAAAGTGGACTTGCCGCAGCCCGAAGGCCCGACGAAGACGACGAATTCCTTGTCACGGATCGCAAGGTCGATCCCGTGCAGCACCTTGGCGGCGCCGAAGGTCTTGGTGATGTTTTGCAGGTCCAGCGTCGCCATCTTGTCCTCCGTCCGGGCGGATGGGGCGGGCGGCCTGTGCCGCCCGCCGCCATGGTCACTTCACTTCGGCCAGCGTTTGGGCCGCTTCGGTCACCAGATCGTCCACCGTGCCTTCTTCCAGCATCACGCCCTGGATCATCTGGGTGAAGACGCCCTGCAGCGACTTGAAGTCGGTGACCAGCGGCTCGGGCCCGCCGGTGGCGATGCCGTCGACAAAGACCTTCCAGAACGGATCATCGACGTAGAAGGGCTTCTCGACGCCCATCTTCTCGTATTGCAGGATCGGCGTCAGGCCCCAGCTCTGGTCCAGATCATACTGCGCCTCGCCCGAGGTCAGGGCGGCGGCCAGCTTCTGCGCGCCGGCTTCCACCGCCGGATCGGCCTGCTTGAAGACCACGATCGAGTCGGTGATCAGGATGGTGCCATGGGTGCCCGACGGCCCGTGCGGAACCGGAACGATCAGCTGGTTGATCTCGGGCTTGTGCTGGCCCTTGCCCCAGGGGCCGTTCACATACATGCCCAACTTGCCATCATTGAAAAGGTCTTTCATCTGATCGCGCTCCCACGCGGTCGGACCTTCTTCCATGTAGGGCAACAGATCGACATACAGCTGCAGCGTCTCGCGGGTCTGCTGGCTGTCCAGCGTGACTTCCCCGGTATCGGCGTTCAGCACCGTGCCGCCGTTCGAGTACAGGAAGTCCAGGAACATGTGCATCGTGTTGTCAAAGTCCTTGCCGGCGATGCCGATGCCCGCCTGCCCGGTCTTTTCCTTGATCGTCGCCGCCAGCGCCTTCATGTCATCCCAGGTAACCGGCGCCTTGCACTCGGCCCCCGCGGCGGTGACCAGATCACAGTTGATATACAGCGCCTTGGTCGAGAACGCATGCGGATAGGCCCAGTATTGGCCGCCCGAAGACACCGTCTTCAGCACGCCCGGCTGATACAGCGCCTCCATCTCCGGGCTGATTTGGGCCGGCACGATCAGGCCGTTGTTCGCCAGTTGCGCCAGCGTGCGCGACCCCATATAGGCCACGGCGGGCGGTGTTCCGGCAGCCGCCAGCGTCAGCGACTTGTCCTGGCAGGTGCCCCACGGAACCGCCTCCATCTTCACGGTCAGGCCGGGGTTGTCGGCCTGGAACTTGTCGATCACCACCTGATCGGCCGGCCGCACCTCGCCGCCGCACATGATGAAGTGCAGCTCCTGCGCCTGCGCCGCCAGCGTGCTGCCACACAGCATCAGCGCCGCAATGGAAATGTTTTTCACTTTCATTCGTCTTCTCCCGGTTGGACTTGGTTATGCTTGGTCACTCTTTCACCGCGCCGGCTGTCAGCCCGGCGACAAGGTATTTCTGCAGGAACAGGAAGATCACCATCACCGGCAGCACGCCCACCAGTGCGGCGGCCATCATCTCGTTCCAGGTCGTGGTCTGATAGCCGATGAACTCGAACAGCCCCGCCGGCAGCGGCTGATAGCTGCGCTCCTGGTTGAAGGTGATGGCGAACAGGAACTGCTGGGCATAGGCCGCGATAAAGACCGAAACCCCGACCACGATCATCCCCGGCACCGCCAGCGGCAGCACCACCCGCCGCAGGGTATACAGGCGTGAGGCGCCATCGACGAAAGCCGCCTCTTCCAGCTCACGCGGAATCTTCTCCAGATAGCTGCGCAGCAGCCAGATGCCGGTGGGAATAAGGAACGCCACGCCCGGCACGATCATCGCCCAGTAGGTGTTCAGAAGCCCCAGCGTGTTCAGCACCCGGTACAGCGGTATCAGCAGCACCGCCCCGGTGAACATGTTGACGGCAAGAAAGATGCCCAGGCTGGCCGACTTGAACGGAAAGTCCAGCCGCGCATAGGCATAGGCCGCCGGCACCACGAAGATCATCGTCAGCGCCGTCACCGACCCGGCAATGAAGATCGAGTTCACGATGTAACGGCCCAGCAGCGGCACCGTGACCCACATCTTGCTGTAGGCCTCAAAGCTGAAGCTGTCGGACCAGAACTGATAGGGGCTGCGGAACAGGTGGTCCATGGGCCGCAGGCTGGTCATGAACATCTCGAAGAACGGCAGCAGCATGAAGATCAGGAACACGGCGATGGCCACATAAAGCCCGGCCTTCTGCAGCGGCGAATAACGGTCCATCATCTCATTTCACCCCGTAGCGCTTGTTCACGGCCGACAGGACGCGCAGGTAGATCAGGCTGAAGACCGCCAGCAGCACCACGATCACCACCGCCCGGGCCGCACCTTCGCCGAATTTGAAGTTGCCGATGGCGGTCTTGTAGGTATCGACGATCATCGTCGTCGTGCCGCCGCGCGGGCCGCCCTGCGTCAGGATCCAGATGATTTCAAAGCTGTTGAAGGTCCAGATCGCCGACAGCAGCGCCATGGACACCATGACCGGCATGATCTGCGGCAGGGTGATGCGGCGGAACCGGTACCACCGCCCCGCGCCATCGACCCAGGCCGCCTCATACAGGTCGCGGTTCACACCCTGCATCGCGGCCAGGAAGAAAAGGCTGACCATCGGCGTGCCCACCCAGACATCGGTGACGATCGCCGCATAGAAGGCCGAGGTCTTGTAGGCCAGAATCTCGAAAGGCCCGTCCGTCAGCCCCGTCCGCATCGCCACGCCCGAGATAAGGCCGAAATAGCCGTTGTACAGCCACAGCCAACCGATACAGCCGATGGCCACCGGAATGACCCAGGGCGGCATGATCAGCACGCGGAACAGCGCCCGGCCCGGAATGGCCGCGTTCAGCAGCGTCGCCCCCACCAGCCCTAGCACCAGCTTCAGGCTGACCGACAGGAACATCCACCAGAAGGTCCGCAGGATGATCTCGAAGAACTTCGCGCTGCCCAGAAGCTTCTCGTAATTCGCCAGCCCCACCCATTCCTCGCCGCCCAGATCGGCGTTGGTGAAGGAAAGCCGCACGGTCTCCAGAAGCGGCCAGGCCACGATCACCGCGATGAAGGCCATCGCCGGCGCCACCAGAAGCCAGGCGAACGCCCCTTCCGACAGGCCGCGCCGCGCCACCTTCACCGGCCCCGCGCCGTTGCTTTCCGTGTTTCCGGCCATCCGTCCTCCCCGCCCGGCCACCTGCCGGGGCAGGGCCGAATCTCCTCTGAGACCGACAATACCAAAACGAACCATATTTGCTACCTACTTAATACCAATTCGGCGAAATTTTCGCTATCCACCGGAAATGCCCTTGTTTTTCGCGCGGAAACCGGGCCAATTGGCACAGATCGGGCCAAGATGGTCTTATCCCGACAATACCAATACAGAGGCCGCATGGACCAAGCCGACGATACCGCGCTGTTCCGACCCGACGCCTGGTTCCGCACCGGTCGCGGCCCCCGCTATGAACAGCTTTACCGCCATCTCGCCTCGGCCATCTCGTCGGGCGACCTGCAGCCCGAAACCCAGCTTCCGCCCGAACGTGACCTGGCCGAGATCGCCGAGGTCAGCCGCGTCACCGTCCGCAAGGCCGTGGCGCAACTGGTCGAGGACGGCGTGCTGGAACAGCGCCGCGGCGCCGGCACCTTCGTCCGCTCGGCCCGCCCGAAGATGGAGCATTCGCTGTCGGCGCTGCTTTCCTTCACCGAATACATGCGCCAGCGCGGCAAGACCTCGACCAGCCGCATCCTGCGCCGCGGGGTCTTCCTGCCCAACCCCGACGAACAGGTGGCGCTTGGCCTGCCCGGCGGGGCCGAAGTGTCGCGCGTCGACCGTCTGCGCAGCGCCGACGGCATGGCGATGGCGCTGGAATGGTCATCCCTGCCGACCGACATCCTGCCGCAGCCCGAGGCGGTCGAAACCTCGCTTTACGACATCCTGCGCGCCATGGGCACCGCCCCCAGCCGCGCAGTGCAGCGCATCACCGCCGTCAACCTGACCGGCCCGGATGCCCGCCTTCTGAACCTGCCCGATGGCGCCGCGGTGCTGCGCATCGACCGCACCGCCTATCTGCCCTCGGGCCGGCCCATCGAATACACCCGCGGGCTTTACCGGTCGGACATCTATGATTTCATTGCCGAATTGCGGCTGGACCAGAAGCCATGAGCCTTGCCTTCGCCGCCCGGATCGAGGGTGACACCATCCGCTGCACGATCACCGCCGACCGCCCGCTGGATGCCCCGGTCTTCTGCTTTTCGCTGATGGCACCCGCCGCCTGCCGGTCGGGCGGCACCCTGACGGCCAGCCTTGGCGGCTACGCCGAAGTGACCCTGCCCGACCTTGCCGCAGGCACCCCGCACGATGTGGTTCTGGCCTATGACAACCCCGGTTTCCGCCCGGTGAACCGCGCCTGGCTGCCGCTGGGCGCTTATCTGCGCACCGCTGGCGGCTGCCTGCCGCTGCCCGCCCTGCCCGGCGGCCGCCACCCTGG
>JACZKR010000141.1 GCA_014859945.1 Paracoccaceae bacterium
CCCCAGGCCGCCACCAGCGCCGCAAGATCGCCCCAAAGGTTCGCCCTGCCCCCCGGATCGCGCGACAGGATCGCCCAGGCCGTGCCGGCAAAGGCCAGCGTCAGCCCCGCGGCGCGCGGCAGGGTCAGCCGCTCTCCCGGCAGGCCGAAATGCGCCAGAAGCCCCATCCAGACCGGCATCGAATAGAAGATCACCGAGGCCCGGCCGACCGAGGTCAGGTCCAGCGCCAGAAACAGCGCCATGAACTCGATGGCGAAGACCAGCCCCACCCACAGGCCCGGCGCCAGATCGGCCCGGCGCACCCGGCCCGTCAGCCCCCGGTGGCGCAGCCAAAGCCAGACGAACCCGGTGGCCAGAAGCGACCGCAGCCCGGCAAAGAACACCGGCTGGATGCCGCGGTTCACGTCCTTGATGACGATCTGGTTCACCGCCAGAAGCAGGGTCACCCCCAGAATTGCCGCGAGGCCCACCCCGTCCAGCCGTTCCCTGCGCATCACCCGCTCCTTCACGCCGGTCCCAGCCTTTCGCCGCCCGACACAAGTGTCAAGTCGGGCAAAAGGGCTGGCAGCGCCGGGGGGCATGGGGTAATCGGTTCGAAAGGAGGCGGCCCATGTCCGACATCATCGCCCGTTGCGAAGCCCGCGGCCTGCGCATGACCGACCAGCGCCGGGTCGTCGCCCGCGTGATCGGCGCCGCCGAAGACCACCCCGATGTCGAGGCGCTTTACGCCCGCGCCAGCGCCGTTGACCCCCGGATATCTCTGGCCACCGTCTATCGCACGGTGAAGCTGTTCGAAGAGGCGGGGATACTGGAAAAGCTGGAATTCGGCGACGGCCGCGCCCGCTATGAAGATGCCGAGCGTGACCACCACGACCATCTGATCGACGTCTCGACCGGCGCCGTCATCGAATTCGTCGATCCCGAGATCGAGGCGCTTCAGGAAAAGATCGCCGCCCGGCTGGGCTACCGGCTGATCGGACACCGCCTTGAACTGCTGGCCGTTCCGGTCAAGAAGCCCGAGGGCAAGTGACCCCGCAATCCGACAATGCGCGCGCGGCCCCGATGATGGTGGCCTCGATGGCCGCCTTCGCGGTCGAGGACCTGTTCCTGAAGACCGCCGCCAGCGCCCTGCCGCCCGGTCAGGTCCTGGCGCTGACCGGGGGGGCGGGGGCGCTGATCTTCTGGGCCATCGCCGCCCGGCAGGGGGAACGGGTGCTGAGCCTTCAGGCGCTGCGTGGCGCGGCGCTGGTGCGCACGCTGTCCGAGGCGGCGGCGGCCATGCTTTACATCACCGCGCTGGCGCTGGCGCCCCTGTCGGTGAACGCAGCCCTTCTGCAGGCCTCGCCCCTTGTGGTCACGCTGGGGGCGGCGCTGGTTCTGGGCGAAAAGGTCGGCTGGCGGCGCTGGTCGGCGATCGGGCTGGGCTTTCTGGGCGTCCTGATCATCCTGCGCCCCGGGGCCGAGGGGTTTCAGCTGGCGGGGCTTCTGACGGTGGGCTGCGTCGTGGTGCTGGCCGCGCGCGACCTTGCCACCCGCACCATGCCGGCCAGCGTCGGTTCGCTGCAGCTGTCGGCCTGGGCCTATATGGGCATGGTGCCGGCGGGGCTTCTGCTGATGCTGATCGCGGGCGATGCCCCCGCCCCCGTGGCGCCGGCCCGCTGGGCGCAGCTGGGCGGCGCACTGATTTCGGGCATCGCGGGCTATTACCTTGTGGTGCTGGCCATGCGGCGGGGAGAGGTGTCGGTGGTGGCCCCCTTCCGCTATACCCGGCTGGTCTTTGCCGTGGTGCTGGCCATGGTGTTTCTGGGCGAACGCCCCGACGGCTGGACGCTGACCGGATCGGCGCTGGTGATCCTGTCGGGGCTTTACGCCTTCGCGCGAGAGCGGCGACGCGCAGGCTAAAGGCCTGCCCGGAAGCGTCACCCCTCCCATTGGCCGGGGCCACGCTGTGCCGGTTCCCCTGCCGCCGGTGGCCCCGAAAGCCGCCCGTAGGGTGCGTGCTTGCACGCACCATCCCGGCCCGACACAGGTGCGTGTGAACACGCACCCTACGGGGTGAATCCGGTTCCCGGGAGGTTCGCCGCCCCATTGGCCGAGGCCATCGCCGAGGCCACGCGGCAAAGGTTCCCCCTGCCGCCGGTGGCCCAAAGGCCGCCGGCCAGCGCCCGCCGGGGCAGGCGCTGGC
>JACZKR010000142.1 GCA_014859945.1 Paracoccaceae bacterium
GTCCTGCCCCAGAATGCCCAGCATCCGCCCCGCCAGCAGGGTCGAGGCCGCGAATTTCGTGCCGCTGAACACCGCCACCTTGGGGTCGCGGCCGGGGGCGCGGCTGACCTCGACCGTCATCTCGTTCAGCCCCTCATAGCGCACCACCTCGCCGCCGATCAGGAAACTGTCGCCGGGGGTCAGCGAGGCGGCAAAGCTTTCCTCGACCTCGCCCAGCGGCACCGCCCGGCCGCGCAGGCGCACCTTCAGAAGCTCGGTGTCAACGATCGTGCCCAGATTCTGGCGGATAACGGCGGCGCTGCGCGGGTCGCGCAACTGCCATTTCCCGTTGCGGAACAACAGCTTCTGCCAGCGGTCATAGGCGCGCAGCGCATAGCCGCCGGTCGCCGCGAAATCAAGGCAGGCGTCGAATGCCGCGCGGGTCAGCCCGGCATAGGGGCCGGCGGTGGTGACTTCGGCGTAAAGAGTATCTGCGTCGAAGGGGCCGGCGCAGGCGGTGGCAAGAATGTGCTGGCACAGCACGTCCCGCGGGCCGGGGCCGCGCGGTTCGCCATCCAGATCGCGGGCGCGGACGGCATCAAGGGCCGCCTGGCATTCCAGCACCTCCCAGCGGTTTGCCGGCACCAGCAGCGCCTTTGACGGCGCGTTGTAGCGGTGGTTCGCGCGGCCGATGCGCTGGACCAGACGCTTGACGTTCTTCGGCGCGCCGACCTGAATCACCAGGTCCACGTCGCCCCAGTCCAGCCCCAGATCCAGCGACCCGGTGCAGACCACGGCGCGCAGGGCGCCGGCGGCAAGGGCGGCCTCAACCCGCGCCCGCGCCTCACGCGAGAGGCTGCCGTGGTGGATGCCGATGGGCAGGTCATCGGTGTTCTGAAGCCAGAGATGGTGGAAGAAGATCTCGGCCTGCGCGCGGGTGTTGTGAAAGACCAGCGTCGTGCGGTGGCGCGAAATCTCGTTCAATATCGCGGGGATGGCGTATCTTCCTCCACCACCCGACCAGGGCGGAGCGGCGGGGATGTCCAGCATCGAGATATCCGGTTCCGGCCCCGGATCGGCCATCAGGATACCCGTCCCCGCCCCAAGGAAACCGGCCAGCGCGGGGGGGTCTTCGACGGTGGCGGAGAGGCCGATGCGGCGGAGGCCGGGGGCAAGGTTGGACAAGCGTGCAAGGGACAGCATCAGCTGATCGCCGCGCTTCGATTCGGCCAGGGCGTGCAGTTCGTCGATCACCACCCGCGACAGACCGGCGAAGATGCGGGGGGCGTCTTCGTAGCTGAGCAGCAACGCCAGACTTTCGGGGGTGGTCAGCAGGATGTCGGGCGGATCGGCGCGCTGACGGCGGCGCTGGGTGTAGGAGGTGTCGCCGGTGCGGTCTTCGACCCGGATTGGCAGGCCGGCGCCTTCAATGGGGCGCAGAAGGTTGCGGCGGATGTCGGATGTCAGCGCCTTCAACGGCGAAATGTAAAGCGTATGCAATCCCTTGCGGGGCGAAGTTGAGATTTCACCCAAACTCGGCAGAAAGCCCGCCAGCGTCTTGCCGCCGCCGGTTGGCGCGATCAGCAGGGTTGAGGTTTCGCAGGCGCGGGCCAGCATTTCAAGCTGGTGTGGGTGCAGCGTCCAGCCCTGATCGGCGAACCATGCGGCAAGGGGCGGGGGCAGCATCATGGCGCGAAGATAGGGCGCGGGCCGGCCGGCGGGAAGGGCGGTTTCGGCCGGAGTGTTGCCGCAGGGGGGCGGGCAGCGTGCGCTGTGTCAATG
>JACZKR010000018.1 GCA_014859945.1 Paracoccaceae bacterium
GGCGCTTCTCGTCCGCCGGGTCGGGCGCTGGCCTCTGGTATCTCGTGCCGCGCCGTCTCGGGTTGACCCGGCCCGCGCGGGCGGGGCGAGGCAGTGCCTCGCCTTGTTCCGCCCGGGCAACGTAGGGTGCGTGTTCACACGCACCGTTCCGGCCGCCATGGCGAAGGCCATCGCCTGAGCCACTTCCCAACGCCTCCCCCTGCGAGGTCGGGCCTCAAAGGCCCGGCCAGCGCCCGCCCCGCCCTCGGCGGGCGCTTCTCGCCCGCCGGGTCGAGCGCCGGCCTATGTCGTCTCATGCCGCGCCGTCTCTGCCGGAACCGTCACGCGCGGGCGGGGTCGAGGCAGTGCCTCGCCCTTCTCCGCCCGAACACTGCCAATCCTCGCCCCGCACGACCCGAAACGCCTTGCCTTTGCCGCGCGCTGCCGTTACCTCCGCCGCCTTTCCGGCGGGGGGCATCATGGACGGGCAGTTCTGCGGCATCGACTTCGGCACCTCGAATTCCACGGTCGGGCTGGCCGATACCGGCGGGGCGCGGCTGATCGCGCTGGAAGAGGGCGCCGCCACCCTGCCCTCGGCCGTCTTCTGGCAGACCGAGGGCGCGCCGCCCCTGTTCGGCCGCGCCGCCATCGCCGCCTATCTGGAGGGCGAGGACGGCCGGCTGATGCGCGGGCTGAAATCCACCCTCGGATCAGGCCTGATCCATGACCGGACCTCGGTCGGCGGGCGGGCGGTGACCTTCCGTGAGGTTCTGGGCCGCTTCATCGGCCATCTGCGCGCCGCGCAGGTCGCCGCCGCGCCGGAAATCGGCCGGGTGGTGCTGGGCCGCCCGGTGCATTTCGTCGATGACGACCCGGCCGCCGATGCCACCGCCGAAGCGGTTCTGGCCGAGATCGCCACCGCCTGCGGCTGGCGCGAGGTGGCTTTCCAGTTCGAACCCATCGCCGCCGCGCTGCATTATGAAACCACCGCCCCGCGCGAGGAACTGGTGCTGATCGTCGATATCGGCGGCGGCACCTCGGACGTCTCGGTGGTGCGCGTCGGGCCGGGCCGGGCCGGGCGCCCCGACCGGGCCGATGACATTCTGGGCAATGACGGCATCCGGGTGGGCGGCACCGATTTCGACCGGCTCCTGAGCCTGGCCGAGGTGATGCCGCATCTGGGCTATCTGGGCGCCACCGCCGGCGGGGGCACCATGCCGCGCCACTACTACCTTGATCTGGCCACCTGGCACCGGATCAACGCGCTTTACACCGCGCGCACCCTGGCCGACCTGAAGGCCTTGCGGCTGGCGGCGGCCGAGCCCGAGCGCATCGGCCGGCTGATGCGCGTGGTCGAGGGGCGGCACGGCCACGCGCTGGCGATGCGGGTGGAAGAGGCCAAGATCGCGCTGTCGGATCAGGGCGCGGCACGGCTGAACCTGTCGGACCTGACCGGCGGGCCGAACCCGGTGATCCGGCGCGAGGGGTTCGAGGCGGCGGTCGAGGCGCCGCTGTCGCGGATCGCCGGGCTTCTGGCTGCCGTTCTGGCGCAGGCGGGCGTGGCGCCGGGGCGCATCGGTACGGTCTTTCTGACCGGCGGGTCCAGCCAGCTGCCGGCGCTGCGCGCCGTGGTTTCGGCGGTGCTGCCCGGGGTGGCGCTGGCCACCGGAGACATGCTGGGTTCGGTCGGCACCGGCCTCGCGCTCGAGGCGCGGCGGCGGTTCGGGTAGCGCCGGGGGGGAATGGGGGCGCGGATGCGCCCAGGTGAAGGCCACAGCGAAGGCCCCGAAGGGTAGCCGCCCCGTAGGGTGCGTGGTCCCCACGCACCGCACCCGGCCACCATGGCGAAGGCCATCGCC
>JACZKR010000143.1 GCA_014859945.1 Paracoccaceae bacterium
CTATACAACCGTTCAACAATGAGGCCAGCATGATCCGCAACCCCCGCCATGACGTGCTGTTCGAGTCGGTCCGCATCGGGCCGAAGGTTGCGAAGAACCGCTTTTTCCAGGTGCCCCATGCCAGCGGCATGACCAATGCCGCCCCCCATGTCCGCGCCGCCTTTCGCGGCATGAAGGCCGAAGGCGGCTGGGCGGTGGTGTCAACCGGGGCCTGTTCGGTCCACAGCTCCTCCGACGACAGCCCCTTCCCAAACGCCACGCTGTGGGACAGGTCCGACATCGCAGCCCATGCGGTGATGACGCAGGCCGTGCATGACCATGGCGCGCTGGCGGCGGTGGAGTTGTGGCACGGCGGCGCGGCCACGGTGAACCGCACCACGCGCGAGGCGCCCTTGTCGCCCTCGGGCATGCCGTGGCTGGCGACCCATGTCGGCTTCATGTCGGCGGCGCGGCCGCGCATCATGGATGCGGGCGACATCCGCGACCTGATCCGCTGGCATGCCGAGGCGGCGGTGAAGGCCGAGGAGGCGGGCTTTGACATCCTCTATGTCTATGCCGGGATGGGCTATCTGCCCTATCAGTTCCTTCTGTCCGACTACAACCAGCGCAGCGATGCCTATGGCGGCAGCGTCAGGAACCGCGTCCGGCTGGTCGATGAACTGATCGACGCGGTGCGCAATGCGGTCAAGGGGCGCTGCGCCGTGGCGCTGCGCGTCTCGATGCAGGAACTGCGCGCCCGGCCGTCCGAGGTTGCGGAAAGCGAGGCGCATGAGGTGATGGGTTACCTGAAAGACGCGCCCGACCTCTTTGACGTGAAGATGGACTATTCCGCCTATGACTGCGCGCCCTCGCGCTTTGTGCCCGAAGGCAGCCATGAGCCGGTGGTCGATTTCATGAAGCAGATCACCGACAAGCCGGTGGTGGGCGTCGGCCGCTTCACCACGCCCGAAACCATGGTCGGCATGATCCGCCGGGGGGTGCTGGACCTGATCGGCGGCGCCCGCCCCTCGATCGCCGATCCGTTCCTGCCGCAGAAGATCGCCGAAGGGCGCGAGGATGACATCCGCGAATGCATCGGCTGCAACATCTGCATTTCCTCCTGGCATGACGGCGTCTGGGTGCGCTGCACGCAGAACCCCACCGCGGGCGAGGAATGGCGCCGCGGCTGGCACCCCGAGATCCTCCGCAAGGACGGCGCCGGTCAGGTGCTGGTGATCGGCGGCGGCCCCTCGGGGCTTGAGGCGGCGCTGACGGCGGCACGGCGCGGCTATCAGGTGGCGCTGGCCGACAGCGCGCGCGATTTCGGCGGGCGGCTGCGCTGGGAATCGCGCCTGCCCGGGCTGAACCAGTGGTTCCGCGTGGTGGATTACCGCCTTGGCCAGTTGCGCAAGATGGCGAATGTCACGCTTTACCCCGAAAGCCCGCTGACCGCCGGGGATGCCGCGGGCTTTGGCGCCGATCATGTCATCGTCGCGACCGGCGCGCGCTGGCTGCCGAACCTGTGCCGGGACAGTGAAATTCCCGGCCCGGCGCTGGATGCCCCCCGCGTCTATACCCCCGACGACATCGCGGCGGGCACCCTGCCCGAAGGTCCGGTGGCGGTGTTTGATGCCGACAACTACTATATGGGCACGGCGATTGCCGAGGCGCTGGCCGACAAGGGGCTTGCGGTCACCCATATCACCACCGCCGGCGCGGCGCAGGCCTGGGGCTTCATGACCAATGAGCAGACCCATGTTCACCGCGCGCTGCTGCGCAAGGGGGTGGCGACACGGACGCTGGAGATCGTGACCGGCTTCGACGGCGAAACCCTTGACCTGGCGCAGATTTTCAGCGGCGCCGCCAGCCGCATCGCCGCGCGGTCGCTGGTGGTCGTGGGCACGCGGATCGGCGGATCGGCGCTTTATGACGACCTGCGCGCGCGGGGGCTGCGGGTGCATCTGACCGGTGATGCCAATGCGCCGGGCGCCATCGCCCATGCGGTCTATCAGGGCCACAAGACCGCGCGCAGCCTGGATGCCGAAGACCAGCCCCGCCGCGATGCGCCCTTCGCGCCGCGCGATTTCGAGGTGCCGGCATGAGCCGCCGCCGCCCCGCCCGCAGCGCCGGCACCATCCCCCAGCGCCCCTGGGGTCAGGTGCCCCGCCCCTATGCCCCGACCGAGGTCATCAGCGCCGATCAGGTGGCCGCGATCCATCAGGCCGCCCTGCGGGTGCTGGCGGGAACCGGGATGCGCGTTCTTTGCCCCTCGGCCCGCGCGGCCTATGCCGGGGCGGGGGCGCAGGTGGCGGGCGAAACCGTGCGGCTTGACCCCGCGCTGGTGGCCGAACGGCTGGCCACCGTGCCCGCCCGCTTCACGCTTGAGGCCCGCAACCCCGCCCGCAATCTGCGCGTCGGGGGGCCTGACTGCATCTTCACCTCGGTTGGCGGGCCGGCCTATGCGATGTGTCTGGACAAGGGCCGCCGCGACGGCAGCTTTGCCGAGATGTGCGACTTTCTGCGGCTGGTGCAGGGGCTGAACGTCATCCATCAGGAAGGCGGCGGCCCGTTCGAACCGCTGGACCTGCCGGCCCATACCCGGCATCTGGATATCTACCACGCCCAGATCCGCCTTCTGGACAAAAGCTGGCAGACCCAGACCCTTGGCCGCCTGCGCACCATGGACGGGATAGACATGGCGGCGATCATGCTGGGCATTTCCGCCGATGATCTGGCGGGGCGGCCGGTGCTGATGGGGGTGATCAACACCAACTCGCCCCTGACGCTGGACATTCCGATGGCCGAGGGGCTGATGACCATGGCCGCCTTCGGGCAGGTCAACATCGTCACCCCCTTCACGCTGGCGGGCGCGATGGCGCCGGTGACGCTGGCCGGCGCGCTGGTCCAGCAGCATGCCGAGGCGCTGGCCGGCATCACCCTGACCCAGATCGTGCGGTCCGGGGTGCCGGTGGTCTATGGCGGCTTCACCTCGAACGTCGATATGAAATCGGGGGCGCCGGCCTTTGGCACGCCGGAATATGCGCAGGCGGCGGCGATCTCGGGCCAGCTGGCGCGGCATCTGGGCCTGCCCTTCCGGTCGTCAAACGTCACCGCCGCCAATGCCCCCGACGCACAGGCGGCATGGGAAAGCATGTTCGCGCTGTGGGGCGCGCTGATGGGCGGCGCGCATGTGCTGGAACATGGCGCGGGCTGGATGCATGGCGGGCTGACCGCCAGTTTCGAAAAGCTGATCCTGGATGCCGAGATGCTGCAGATGATGCAAGCATGGTTCACCCCGCCCGACCTGTCGACCGAGGCGCTGGCCGAGGCGGCGATTGCCGAGGTCGGCCCCGGCGGGCATTTCTTCGGCACCGCCCATACGATGGAACGCTATGAAACCGCCTTCCACGCGCCGATGGTGTCGAACTGGGACAATTATCCGAACTGGCTGGAAAAGGGCGGGGTCGAGGCCCCTGCCCGCGCCAATGCCGTCTGGAAACAGCTTCTGGCCGAGGCCGAAGACCCCGCCCTTGACCCCGCGGTGGATGAGGCGCTGCAGGCCTTCGTCACCCGCCGCAAGGCCGAAGGCGGCGCGCCGATGAACTGACCGGCGGTCAGATCACCACGATGCCGGCATGCTTGGCCTTGTGTTCCGGCTCGACATGGATGGTCACCACCGCGCCCGGCACCTGCGCCTTCAGCGCCGCCTCGATCCGGTCGCACATGTCATGGGCGTCGCGCACCGTCAGGTCGCCAGGCACGACAAGGTGGAACTCGATGAAGGTGGCCTGCCCGGCCGCGCGGGTACGCAGGTCATGCGCCTCGACCGCGCCTTCGCCCTGAAGCGAGATCGCCTCACGCACGCGGGCCATGATCTCATCGGGCAGCGCCTCGTCCATCAGGCCCGAGACCGAGGCGGTGATCACCTTCCAGCCCGACCACAGGATGTTCAGCGCCACCAGCGCCGCCAGCGCCGGGTCAAGCTCGGCCCAGCCGGTGACCATGGCCAGCAGCACCCCCGCCAGCACCCCGGCCGAAGACACCACGTCGGACAGCAGGTGCTTGCCGTCCGCCACCAGCGCCGGCGACCGCAACGCCCGGCCCCGGCGCAACAGCACCCAGCACCAGACGGCGTTCAGGACGCCCGCCAGCAGGTTGACCGCCAGCCCCGACAGGGGCGCATCCAGCGCCCGCGGAGCCTGCCATGCGCCCCAGGCCTCCCTCAGGATCAGAAGCGCGGCAAGGATGATCAGCACGCCTTCCAGAATCGCGCTGAAGAATTCGGCCTTGTGGTGGCCATAGGGGTGGTTGGCATCGGCCGGCCGCGCCGCCACCCGCACCGCCACCAGCGCCGCAACGGCGGTGGCAAGGTTCACCAGACTTTCCAGCGCATCCGACATCAGCGCGACTGAGCCGGTCATCTGCCAGGCGATGACCTTCAGCCCCAGCACGACAAGGCTGACCAGAATGCTGCCCGCCGCGATGCGGATCAGGCCCTGCGCATGGGGGGTGTGGGTCATGGCGGCGGTCTCCGGTGTCGTGCCGCCGCCTAACCCGTGACGCCGCCCGCTGCAAGCCGCGATGCAGGTTATCCCCCGCCAACCGCCGCGATGCCCGGTGTTTCAGCGCATGCCGTAGTAAAGGCCCACCACATGCTCGGCCTCGGCAAAGAACAGCCAGCGCTGCGCCAGCGCCCCCAGCAGGTGGCAGGCCACCGCCAGCGCGATCACCGCCGGATGGGGGCCGGCCAGCACCAACAGCCCGGCCGGGATCAGCGTGGAAAAGGCCAGCGCGATGATGCGCAGGCGCGCGGCATGGCGGCGGCCGACGACATGGATCATCTCGCTCAGCAGGTAGTTGCCGGCGGTATGGCCGCGCTCAAACACCCGGACGGACCCCAGATTGCCAAGGCCGGTCGCGGTGCCGATGGTCTGCGCCACCTCGGCAAAGCGGCGGTCGCCGATGCGCCAGCTTGCGGCGATGGCCAGAAACAGGATCAGCCCGGCAACCGCCGCCGCCCGCACCTGCCCGGCCAGAAGGACACCGCCAAAGACCGCATAGGCCAGATACAGAAGCGGCGTCACCGGGTGGTTCCAGCGCGGCACGGTGCGCAGCTGGGCATAGATCATCGAGGTGGTGAAGACCGTGACCAGCGCCAGCACCGCCCCCGGCCAGCCCGCCCAGACCGGCAGCCCCAGCGCGAAGATGTCCGACAGCGCCGCCGGCGCCAGCGCCAGCAG
>JACZKR010000144.1 GCA_014859945.1 Paracoccaceae bacterium
CCGATGCCCGTCGTCATGATCGGCGCCGATGAGCGGGTGGCGGCGGCGAACCCGCCGGCGCTGACGCTGTTCGGCGCGGCGATGACCGGGCGCCACCACCTTCTGACCTTCCGTCAGCCCGAACTGGTCGCGGCCATCGCCGCCGCGCGGGCCGGGCAGGCGGGCCGCGTCCGCCTTGTCCTGCCCGGCGAAACCCAGGACCGGGTGCATGAGGTTACCGCCTCACCCGTCGGCGACCGGGTGCTTCTGGCCTTCGAAGACCTGTCGGCGCTGGCCCAGATGGACCAGATGCGCCGCGATTTCGTGGCGAACGTCAGCCACGAACTGCGCACGCCCCTGACCGCGATGATGGGCTTCATCGAAACCCTGCAGGGCCCCGCCCGCAACGATGCCACCGCGCGCGAGCGCTTTCTGGCGATCATGGCGCGTGAGGCGGAACGGATGAACCGCCTTGTCCGCGACCTTCTGCACCTCAGCCGGGTTGAGGCCGAGGAACGCATCCGCCCTTCGGAAGAGGTGGATCTTGCGGCGCTGGCGAGGGCCACGGTGGCCGCGCTGAAGCCGGTGGCCGAAAAGGGCGGCGTGGCGATTCGCCTTCTGGGCGCCGATGCCTCGGTGATCCTGCGCGCCGATACCGACCAGATGACGCAGGTCCTGTCGAACCTGGTCGAGAACGCGGTGAAATACGGCAGCCCGCCCGGGTCGGAAGTCACCGTGACCTTGGGGCATGAGGACGGCCCGCGCGGCCCGAAAATCCGCCTTGATGTGCAGGACAGCGGTGAAGGAATCGACGCCAAGCACCTGCCGCGCCTGACAGAACGCTTTTACCGCGTCGATGGCCACCGCTCGCGCGAGAAGGGGGGGACGGGGCTGGGCCTTGCCATCGTCAAGCATATCGTCAGCCGCCACCGCGGCCGTCTGCTGATCGAAAGCGAGAAGGGGCGGGGCAGCCGGTTCTCGGTACTTCTGCCGCTGGATTAGGCCCCGGGCGCGCTCTGTCATGGAACTGTTACAAATCCGTCGCAAAAGCTTGGCGTAGCCCGCCTAGACGGGTCGCCGACGCAGGCGCATCCGGCCCTGCGCAGACAGACGGAGTGACAGATGTCCCTTTCCAAGATTTCGGTCTCGACGCTGGCGATCCTCGCCGCCTCGACCTTCGCCGCCTCGGCCCGTGACCAGCTGCAGATTGCCGGCTCCTCGACCGTGCTGCCCTATGCCACCATCGTCGCCGAAGCCTTCGGTGAAAACTTCGACTTCCCGACCCCGGTCGTGGAAGGCGGCGGTTCGGGTGCGGGCCGCAAGAAGCTGTGCGAAGGCGTGGGTGAAGGCACCATCGACATCGCCAACTCGTCCTCGCGCATCAAGCAGTCCGACATCGACCTGTGCGCCACCAACGGCGTGACCGAGATCATGGAAGTCCGCTTCGGCTATGACGGCATCGTCTTTGCCTCGGACATCAACGGTGCCGATTTCGCGCTGACCCCGGCCGATGTCTGGGGTGCGCTGGCGGCCGAAGTTGCCAAGGACGGCGCGGTTGCCGCCAACACCGCCAAGACCTGGGCCGACGTGAACGCCGCGCTGCCCGCACAGGACATCATGGCCTTCATCCCCGGCACCAAGCACGGCACCCGTGAAGTGTTCGACGAAAAGGTCCTGCTGAAGGGCTGCGAGGATGCCGGCGCCTATGACGCCTTCGTCGCCGCCTCGGCCGGTGCCGACGAAGACGCGAAGAAGGAAGAAGCCCACGACAAGTGCCTTGCGGTCCGCACCGATGGCGCTTCGGTGGACATCGACGGCGACTATACCGAGACGCTGGCCCGCATCGACGCCAACAAGACCGCCATCGGCGTCTTCGGGCTGTCGTTCTACGAAAACAACACCGACAAGCTGAAGGTCGCCACGATCAACGGCATCGTTCCCTCGGTCGAGACCATCTCGAAGGGTGAATACCCGGTGTCGCGCCCGCTGTTCTTCTATGTGAAGAAGGCCCATATCGGCGTGATCCCCGGCCTGAAGGAATATGTCGAGTTCTTCCTGTCCGACGATATGGCCGGCCCGGACGGCGAACTGACCGCCTATGGTCTGGTGCCCGATCCGGAACTGGAAGCGACCCGCGCCGCGGTGGCCGCCGAAACCCCGATGGGCCCGCTGAACTAAGCCGGAAACCCGGGGGCGCGGAGGGTCCGCGCCCCCTTTCTCTTGCTGAAAGACTGTCATGAGCACCGGCCTTCTGACGCTGATCATCCTTGCGCTTGCCACCTTCGGCATGGTGGCCGGACGCGCCCGCGCCGTGGCTTCGGCCGGCGGCGACATCCGCAGGCTGCACTCGCTGCCCACGTTCTATGGCCGGTTCGCGGCCCTTCTGGCGGCGGTTCCCGCCTTTCTTCTGGTGATCGTCTGGCTGCTTGCGCAGCCGGTGTTCATCGAAAACCGCGCCCTTTCGCTGATTTCCCCCGCCGACATTCCGCAAGGGTCCAGCGATACGCTGGTGATGTCGGACGTGCGCCGCATCGCCGGCGGGCTTGACCAGCTTGCCGCGCGCGGCGCCGATCTGGCGCCCCTTGTCACCGATGCGCCCGCGCTGAAAGCGGCGCTGAATGCCGCCGGTGTGGCGTTGCAGAACGAACCCGCGCCTTCCGTCATCGCCGCGGCCCAGGCGCTGCGCGCGATGCAGTCCACCTCGCGCCTGATCATGACGGGGGTGGCACTGGTGCTGGCCGTCGCCGGTCTGGGCTGGGGCCTGTCGCGGGTGCGGCCCGAGTTCCGCGCCCGCAACGCCACCGAAAGCTTCTCGATGTGGCTGCTGATCGGTTGTTCGCTGGTCGCGGTGCTGACCACGGTGGGCATCGTCGCCTCGCTGGTGTTCGAGACCGCACATTTCTTCCGGCTTTACCCGGCGAAGGACTTCTTCTTCTCGACCACCTGGAACCCGCAGTTCCGCGGCGGCTCGTCTCTGGGCATCTGGCCGCTGGTCTGGGGCACGCTTTACGTCTCGGCCATCGCGCTCGTCGTCGCGGTGCCGGTCGGGCTGATGAGCGCGGTCTATCTGGCCGAATATGCCTCGAAGAAAACCCGGTCCTGGGTGAAACCCGCGATCGAGATTCTGGCCGGCATCCCGACCATCGTTTACGGCCTTTTCGCGCTGATCACCGTCGGCCCCTTGCTGCGTGACTGGATCGCGCAGCCGGCGGGGCTGGGCGACAGTTCGTCCTCGGTCATGACGGCGGGGCTGGTCATGGGGATCATGGTCATTCCCTTCGTGTCCTCGCTGTCCGACGACATCATCAACGCCGTGCCGCAATCGCTGCGCGACGGCTCGCTGGGTCTGGGCGCCACGCCTTCGGAAACCGTGCGGCAGGTCGTTCTGCCGGCGGCGCTACCGGGCATCGTCGGCGCGGTCCTTCTGGCCGCCAGCCGCGCGATCGGTGAAACCATGATCGTGGTCATGGGCGCCGGCGCCGCCGCCAAGCTGTCGCTGAACCCGTTCGAGGCGATGACCACCGTCACCGTCAAGATCGTCAGCCAGCTGACCGGCGACACCGAATTCGCCAGCCCCGAGACGCTGGTGGCCTTCGCCCTGGGCCTGACGCTTTTCACCCTGACGCTGGGGCTGAACATCCTTGCCCTCTACATCGTCCGCAAATACCGGGAGCAGTACGAATGAGCGGCTCGCTCTTCACCCAGGACGCGCGCACCAAGGCGCGCAACGCCGCCGAACGCCGGTTCCGCACCTATGGCCTTGGCGCCATCATCCTGGCCCTCTTGGCGCTGGTGTGGCTGCTGATCTCGATCTTCTCGGCCGGGCTGCCGGCCTTCCGCCAGACCTTCATCACCTTCCCGGTGAAGCTGGAGGAAAGCGTGATCGACAAGGCGGGCAACCGTGACCCGGCCGCGATGGCCAAGGTCACCACCGTCGGTTACGGCAAGCTTCTGGCCACCGCGCTTGAGGCCGAAATTGCCGCCAAGGGCATCGACCTTGCCGGCGTGCCGCCGAAGGAAATCACCGACCTGATTTCGCAGGAAAGCGCCGCCACGCTGCGCAACATGGTGCTGGCCGACCCGGCGCTGATCGGCACGACCGTTCAGTTCAGGGCCATCGCCTCGGGCCGGATCGACGGCTACTACAAGGGCCGCGTCACCATGGAAAGCGCGGCGCTGGACAAGAACACCTCGCCCGAAAAGCTGCGGCTGGCCGACAATCTGAAGGCCGCGGGCCTTCTGGCGACCAGCTTCAACCTGGGCTTCCTGACCATGCCCGACGCATCGGACAAGCGACCCGAGGCCGCCGGTCTGGGCATCGCCATCGCCGGATCGTTCATGATGATGGTGGTGGTTCTGGTGCTGTCGCTGCCCATCGGCGTGGCCGCCTCGATCTATCTTGAGGAATTCGCGCCGAAGAACTGGTTCACCGACCTGATCGAGGTGAACATTGCCAACCTCGCCGCCGTGCCCTCCATCGTTTACGGTATCCTTGGCCTTGCGATCTTCATCAACTTCGCCGGCCTGCCGCAATCGGCGCCCATCGTCGGCGGTCTGGTGCTGACGCTGATGACGCTGCCGCGCATCATCATCCCGACTCGCGCCGCGCTGAAGGCCGTGCCGCCCTCGATCCGCGATGCGGCGCTGGGGGTGGGGGCAAGCCGGCTGCAGACCGTCTTCCACCATGTCCTGCCGCTGGCGATGCCCGGCATCCTGACCGGCATGATCATCGGTCTGGCGCAGGCCCTGGGCGAAACCGCCCCGCTTCTGCTGATCGGCATGGTGGCCTTTGTCCGCGACTTCCCCGGCGGGCTGTTCGACCCGGCCGCCGCCCTGCCGGTGCAGGTCTACAACTGGACCCAGCGCGGCGACCCCGGCTTTGTCGAGCGTGCCTCGGGGGCCATCATCGTTCTTCTGATCTTCCTCATCATCATGAACACGGCGGCCATCATTCTGCGCCGCAAGTTCGAGCGCCGCTGGTAAGGTGCCAATATGAAAGACCTCGTCATGGAGACCCGCGTGGACGCGCAGACCGTCAAGATCGAAGCCCGCAAGGCCCAGGTGTTCTACGGGCAGAACCACGCCATCAAGGATGTCGATGTCGATATCCTCGACAAGACCGTCACCGCCTTCATCGGGCCGTCGGGCTGCGGCAAGTCCACCTTCCTGCGCTGCCTGAACCGGATGAACGACACGATCCCGGGCTGCCGCGTGGAAGGCAAGATCACGCTTGAGGGCGAAGACATCTACGACGCCCGCGTCGATCCGGTGCAGCTGCGCGCCAAGGTGGGGATGGTGTTCCAGAAGCCCAACCCCTTCCCGAAGTCGATCTACGACAACGTGGCCTATGGCCCCAAGATCCACGGCCTGACCCGCAACAAGGCCGAACTGGATGAGGTGGTCGAGGCCTGCCTGCGCAAGGCGGCGCTGTGGAATGAGGTGAAGGACCGCCTGCAGACCCCCGGCACCGGCCTGTCGGGCGGCCAGCAGCAGCGCCTGTGCATCGCCCGCGCCATCGCCACCAGCCCCGAAGTCCTTCTGATGGACGAACCCTGTTCCGCGCTGGACCCCATCGCCACCGCGCAGGTCGAAGAGCTGATCGACGAATTGCGCAGCCAGTTCTCGGTGGTGATCGTGACCCACTCGATGCAGCAGGCCGCCCGCGTCTCGCAGCGGACCGCCTTCTTCCACCTGGGCAATCTGGTGGAATACGGCGAAACCGGCCAGATCTTCACCAACCCGCGCGACCCGCGCACCGAATCCTACATCACCGGCCGCATCGGCTGACGGGAGAGATCATGCTTACCGAACAGCACATCATGAGCGCCTTCGACCGCGACCTGGAAGCGGTGCAGGCGATGATCATGAAGATGGGCGGCCTTGTCGAAGCCGCCCTGTCGGACGCCGCCAAGGCGCTGGAAACCCAGGATGAGGCGCTGGCCGAACAGGTCCGCCGCGGCGACACCGCCATTGACGAGCTGGAAGAGACGGTTAACGCCGAATGCGCCCGGCTGATCGCGCTGCGCGGCCCCATCGCGGGCGACCTGCGCACGGTGCTGACGGTGATGAAGATCGCCTCGGCGCTGGAACGCTGCGGCGATTATGCCAAGAACCTGGCCAAGCGCTCGCTGGTTCTGGGGGCGCTTTCGCCCATTCCGGGCGCGGCGGGCGGCATCCGCCGGCTGGCCCGTCAGGTGGGGCTGCTGCTGAAGGACGCGCTGGACGCCTTCATCGCCCGCGACGCGGTTCTGGCCGAAGAGGTGCGCCAGCGCGACCGCGAGGTCGATCAGATGTACAACGCGCTCTTCCGCGAATTCCTGACCTTCATGATGGAAGACCCGCGCAACATCACCGCCTGCATGCATCTGCATTTCATCGCCAAGAACATCGAGCGGGTGGGCGACCACGCCACCACCATCGCCGAGCAGGTGATCTATCTGACCACCGGCAAGACCCCGGTGGGCGACCGGCCCAAGGCCGACATCACCGAGGAAGGGCAGGGCTGACCATGGCCGATCCCCGCCCCATGGTGCTTCTGGTCGAGGATGAGCCCGCGCAGCGCGAGGTTCTGGCCTACAACCTTGAAGCCGAGGGTTTCGAGGTCGCGCAGGCCTCGAACGGCGAAGAGGCGCTGGAAGCGATCTCTGACAGCCCGCCCGACCTGATCCTGCTGGACTGGATGATGCCCCATGTCTCGGGGCTTGAAGTCTGCCGGCGGCTGAAGCTGCGCCCCGAAACCCGCGGCATTCCGGTGATCATGCTGTCGGCACGGTCCGAAGAGGTGGACAAGGTGCGCGGTCTGGAAACCGGCGCCGATGACTATGTCATCAAGCCCTATTCGGTGGTCGAGCTGATGGCGCGGCTGAAGGCGCATCTGCGCCGGGTGCGCCCGGCCTCGTCGGGGGTGGTGCTGGAATGGGGCGATATCCGCCTTGATCCCGAAACCCACCGCGTGTCGCGCGGCGGCGCCATGCTGAAACTCGGGCCGACCGAGTTCCGGCTGCTGTCGACCTTCCTCGAAAAGCCCGGCCGGGTGTTTACCCGCGACCAGCTTCTGGACCGGGTCTGGGGCCGCGACATCTATGTCGATACCCGGACGGTTGACGTGCATATCGGCCGCCTGCGCAAAGCGCTGATGGCCCAGGGCGGCGACGACCCCCTGCGCACCGTCCGCGGCGCCGGCTACGCGCTGGGATAAGGGGCGAGGGGCGTGGGAACCGCGCACCCTACGCCCGGTCGAAGTCTCGCCCCGTGTCGCCCCTCACCCTGACCCCGGCCATCGCCGGGGTCACGCG
>JACZKR010000145.1 GCA_014859945.1 Paracoccaceae bacterium
CCTTTGCCTGCGGGGCCGAACCCTTTGCCGCCGTTGCCGCCCTTGCCGACCGCAACGGGATGGAGCCATTTCTTGCGCCCCGTGGCCTTCCCGTCCGCCTTGCCGATGATCCCGCCATGGCGCCCGAGGCCTATGCGCTGACCATCGCGCCCGATGGCATCACCGCCACCGCCGCCACCCGCGCCGGGCATTTCCACGCGGCCATCACGCTGCTGACCCTGCGCGAAACCCATGGCGCGCACCTGCCCTGCGGCACGATCACCGACAGCCCCCGCTTCGGATGGCGCGGGCAACATCTTGATTGTGCGCGGCATTTCTTTGCCGTCCCGACGATCCTGCGCGTTCTGGACCTGATGGCGCTGATGAAGCTGAACCGCTTTCACTGGCATTTCGCCGATGATGAGGCCTTCCGCCTTCATGTCACCTGCGCCCCGGAAATCTGGCAGAAAACCGAAACCCGGGGTGAGGGCCAGCTTCTGCCGGGCCTCTTCGGCGGCGGTATCCGAACGGGTGGCAGTTATTCCCAAATAGATGTTCAGGAAATCCTTTCCCGCGCCCGTGACCTGAACATCGAAGTCCTGCCCGAGATCGAGGTTCCCGCCCATGCGCTGGCGTTGAACCGCGCCGTCCGCGGCCTGCGCGACCCCACAGATACCGGCGATGAACGCAGCGTTCAGGGCTATGCCCAGAACATCGTCAACCCCGCGCTGCCCGCCACATGGGCGCTTCTGGAACCTCTGGCGACTGAGGTTGCCGGCCTCTTCCCGCTGAACATGCTGCATCTCGGCTGTGATGAGCTTCCGCCCGGCGCGTGGGAGGGTTCGCCCGCCGTCGCCGCGCTGAAACGGCGCGAAGGGCTGGCCGATCACCATGACGTGCAGGGCTGGACCATCGCGCGGCTGGCTGGCCATATCGCCCGGCAGGGCATCCGCCCCGCCGCCTGGGAAGAGGCGGCGCAGGGCGCGCAGGGCGGCATCGGCCATGACGCGCTGTTGTTCAGCTGGACGGGTCAGGGCCCCGGCATCGCCGCCGCCCGCCGGGGCCATCAGGTGGTGATGTGCCCGGCCCAGCACCTTTACTTCGACATGGCCCACAGCGCCGACCCCGAAGACTGGGGCGCGGCATGGGCCGCCTTCCTGCCGCTTGAGGAAACCGTCAACTGGCGCGTGGTCCCCGAAGGCGCCGAAGACATCGCCCCCCGCATCGCCGGCGTTCAGGGTTGTTTCTGGGCCGAGTTCACCACCGAAGACCGCCAGATCGAACCAATGCTGGCCCCCCGCATCCTCGGCCTGGCCTGCAAGGCGTGGGAGCGCGCCGAAGCCACCGACGGCCCGCGCCTGCGCAGCCTCGCCGCCGCCTACGCGCCGCTGTTTGGCCGAATCGGCTGGCAGATGGCCTGACGGCTTGGTTAACCACCCCGTTACGGCGCGCGCGTAGAGACGAAAGGAAGACGCCGGAAAGACGCGAAGAAGACGATATCAATCCGCCTTTCCGGCCGGTTTAATCCAGCGCGCGCAGGGCCTTAGCCGCGCCCGAACAGCCGGCGCGCCTCTTCCGCAGAATAGCGCCCCAACCGCACATCCTCGGCCACCAGCGCCGGGTCGCGCTGTGCCGGGTCGCCGTATCCGCCCCCGCCGGGCGTCCGCACCCGCACCCTGTCACCGGGTTCCAGCGCGATGTCCTGCGCCTTCGACAGATGCGGCGGCACCCAGACCTCGCCGCCCCGCCACACCTCAACCC
>JACZKR010000146.1 GCA_014859945.1 Paracoccaceae bacterium
GGCCACCCCGGCGACCCCCACCGGCATCCTCGCTCTGCTCGATCACTACCGGATCCCCACGGCGGGGGCCCGGGTGGTCGTGGTGGGGCGTTCGCTGCTGGTGGGACGCCCCCTGGCGATCCTGCTGGGACGCAAGGGCAGGGACGCCACTGTGACGCTGGCCCATTCCCGACCCGCCGACCTGGCCGCTCTCACCCGCCAGGCCGACATCCTGGTGGCGGCCACCGGGTGGCCGGGCCTGATCGGCGTCGATCAGCCCGCCGCCTTCCAGCCGGGTCAGCACGCGGTCGCGGGCATCGGTGGCGCGGGCCACCGAGCGGTCGGGGCGGCGGGCCTCGGGGCTTTGGGGAATGGCGACAAGCAAGGCGATTTCCGCCGGGGTCAGGCGACGGGGCTCTTTGCCAAACCAGGCGATGGTGGCGGCGCGGATGCCTTCCAGATTGCCGCCATAGGGCGCAAGATGCAGATAAAGCGCCAGAATCTGATCCTTGCTGAGCCGCCGTTCCAGCGCCCATGCCACCCGCATCTGCCGCAGCTTGCCCGAAACCCGGCCGGTGCCCGATTCTTCCAGAAGCCGCGCGACCTGCATCGTCAGCGTCGATCCGCCCGACACGACGCGGCCGTTCCAGACCGCCTGTGCCACCGCCCGCGCCAGCGCGCGCGGGTCGACCCCCGAATGGTTGCGGAAGCGGCGGTCTTCATATTCCACCAGCGCGGCGACAAAGGCCGGATCGACCTGCGCCGGGTCAACCGCCATGCGCCAGCGGCCATCGGCCACGGTATAGGCGCGCAACAGGCTACCGTCGCGGGCCAGCACCTCAACCGAGGTGGCGACGACCAGCGGCGGCAAGGCGGTGGCATCGACCCAGCGGTCGAACCCGTCGCGGCCAAGGGCGGCGAGGAACAGCCCCGCCGCCAGCGCAAAGATGCGCCCCGCCCGCAGAACCGGCGCCGGCATCACTCGGCGATGGTCAGCCGGCCGGTTTCGCTGCGCCCGGTCAGGTCGGGGCGATACATGTCCTCGACCGAGGCCGCCGGGTGGTGGAACTGGCCGGGCGACACGGCGCGGACGATATAGGCCAGCCGGAAGGCCGCATTGTCATAGCGGTCGATCGCGGTCAGGAAGCGGTCTTGCCGGAACTCGCTGTGGGCCACGTCGCTTTGCAGGTCCAGCCATTCCAGCGACGACACCTCGCCGCCCGCGATCAGGTTGGGGTTGTCGATCTCGAACCCCGCCGGCAGCGGATCGGTCACCATCAGCCGCGCTTCACCCCGGCCAAAGGCCGTGACCTCAAGCACCACGGCCAGCCGGTCGCCCACCTTCAGCCCGTCCAGCGAGGCCGGCTGGCCGTCCAGCGTATAGTAGCTGCGGGTGATGGCATAGCCGGTGCCGCCCGCCGGTTCGGGCTGCGACGGCACGCCGTAGGTGGTGATGGTCAGGACGGTGTCGGCATCGCTGCCGTTCTTCACGACCGAAGGCGCCCCGCCCGCATCCAGAACCTTGACCAGCGGCCCCTCGGCCGGCTGGCCATTCAGGGTGATGCCCTCGGCCCCCTTGCGGTCGATCAGCGCATTGGCCGCCAGCAGCGCCCAGGTCGCCTCTTGCGTCGAAAGGCTGCGGGTGGTGGTGATGCGGTCGGTCAGCGCCTCACGGTCGATCACGGCCGATCCGGCTTCGGTCGCCAGCGCCAGAACCGCGGCGGCGTCGCGGTAGTTGGTGCCATAATCGGCGCGGAAGATCTGTTCGGCATCGGGGCCCTTCAGCGCGTCCAGCGCCACAGCGGCCCGGCGGAACATGGCATCGGCACGCGGCTGGTCGCCATAGCTGGCCAGCGCCGCGCCCAGTTGCGCCATGGCAGCCGGGGTGGCGAAGGCATCGCCCTTCACATCGGCGTAGTAGCGCAGATCGCCCACCGCCGCCGCGCCTTCGCGCGCCAGCACCATCAGCGCATAGGCCAGCGCCTCACCGCCCTTGTCGAAGTCGGGCTGGTAGTTGACCTGATTGCGCAGGTTGTCCAGCGCCCGGCGCAGGGCCAGTTCGGGCACGTCAAATCCGCGCGCCTTGGCCCGTGACAGGAAGTCGGTCACGAAGGCATCCAGCCACATGTCGCCGTCATACGGCCCCCACAGGCCGAACCCGCCCGAGGCCGACTGGTTGGTCAGCACCTCGGTCACCGCCTGCGAGATGCGGGTGCGGATGTCATTGGCCTGCGGCAGGTCCAGCGCCACCGCGACCTGATCGAAGTACAGAAGCGGCAGCGCCTTCGACGTGATCTGCTCGGTGCAGCCATAGGGATACTGGTCCAGCGCCGCCAGAATGCCCGGCGCGTTCAGCCGCGCGATGGGGCCGACCGCCAGCGTGGCCTTGGCCGTGCCGGGGATCAGGTCGGCAAAGGCGTTCCGGTCCAGGGTGAATTCCTGCCCCCTCGCCAGCGTCAGGCGGCTGACGCGGACGACGGGCGGGTCGTTCACCTGCACCGGAACGGTCAGCGTCTTGGTCAGGGCCTTGCCGTCCGGCGTGGTCAGCCGCACGTCGATGGTGTGCAGCCCCACCTCGCGCGCCGTCACCGGCACGGCAAAGACCGCCTTGGCCTTGTCGCCCAGATCGAAGCCCGAGGGCACATCGCCCAGCGTCAGCCCGGCCGAGGCGACATCCAGGCTCATCCGGCCCGAAGGCCCGGTGGCATGGACGATTTCCAGGAGCAGCCGGCTTTCGTCGCCCGGCGACAGGAAGCGCGGCAGGCTGGCCGTGACCACCACCGGGTCGCGCACCAGAACATCGGCGCTGGCCTGCCCGACCCCGCGCTTCGACCAGGCGACGACCATGATCTTCACGCTGCCGTTGAAGGACGGCAGGTCAAAGCTGGTGCGGGCATAGCCATCGGCCCCCACCTGCAGCGGGCCCGAGAAATAGGCCACCAGTTCCTCGGTGGGGGGCGGCGATTGCAGCCGGGCCTGCGCGCCCGCATCCCCGCCCGAGCGGACCTGACCGGCCTCGCCCGACAGGCCGTCGATCAGGCGGCCGTAGATGTCACGGATGCCGACACCCAGCTTGCGCTGGCCGAAGTAATGGCCCTGCGGATCGGGCGCGGTAAAGCCGGTCAGGTTCAGGATGCCCTGATCTACGGCGGCTATGGTGACCCATGCCGTCTCACCCGCCTGCACCCCGTCCACCTTCACCGCCACCGGCAGCGGCCCGCGCGGATCGGCCTCGGCCGGCGCCTCGATGCTGGCCGAAAGGGCGCGGGTGCCGGGATCAATCGCGGCATGGGCCAGACCCAGCGCGCGGGCCGGGTTGCGGCCTGCCGCCACATCCATCGGCCGCAGGGCGGAAACGGTGACGTAAACGCCTGCGCCCCAGTCATCGGTGACCTGCAGCGGGATCAGGTTTTCGCCCTCTTTCACCTCGACCGCCTGCATGGCAACAAGACGGTTCGACAACACGGTGACCAGAGCGGTTCCCGCGGCGCGCGGCACGACGCGCAGCATGGCGGTTTCGCCCTGCTTGTAGGCAGGCTTGTCCAAGGACATTTCCAGCGTGTCCGGCGTGGCCGAGGCATCGGCCGGCGCATACCAGCCGGCCCAGAAGACCAGCGAGGTCGCAGCATTGCCGCCGCCGTCCGACCGTTCGACCTTCAGCTCATATTCGCCCCATTCGACACGGGCGGCGATTTCCACCGCCTGCGCCAGATCGGCGGTGCCTTCGGCGACGCGGGTGCGGCTGTAGACCGGCTCCCAGTTCCAGTTGCCGTAGCTTTGATACCATTGGTAATGCGTCTCGACCCGGTTCAGTTCCCAGCGCACCTGCATGGGCACCAGCGCCTCGCCGGCACCCACGCCGATCAGGCTGAAGCGGGCGTCCGAACCTTCGCCGACGACGCCATCCTCGAACAGTTCCTTGACGCCGATCATCGGCGCGGCGGGGGCCAGAACGCGGGTCACCTGCCGTTCGACCGGCCGGCCCGAGCCTTCGGCGACGCGCACGGTGGCCCGCATTTCCAGCGGGCGGCCGGGGTCGGTGACCTGCGGCATCGGCAGGTCGATCAGGGCGGTTCCCGCTTCATCGGTGCGGGTGCCGCCAAAGCTGTCCATCACTGCCGAGAAGGGTTCGTCATGCCGGCCAAAGACATAGCCAGGAAACGCGGCCAGTTCCTTGGCAGCGCGCAACAAAACCTCACCCTCCACCGCCAGATCGGCACCGGGCGCCCCGAAGAGATACTTCGCGTCAACCGTCAGCGACGGCACGTCCTGCAGGGTGATCGGCGTTTCGGGCAGCGTCAGGGTAAAGTCGATCCGTTCGGGCAGGAAATCCTCGACCAGGAAGGTGCGCGAGGCCAGCGCCTCGGCATCGGGGTCGGAATAGACCTCAAGCCGCCAGACGCCGCGCGGGGCGCTGCCGGCGACCGGCAGGGCAAATACATGCCCGCCCGCGCCGCTGTCGGCCACCAGCGCGCGGGAATATTCCACGCCGTCGGGCCGCTTCAGCACGGCGGTCAGCGGCAGGCCTTCCACCGCCTCGGCCTGCGGATCGCGGGCCAGCGCGGTGACATAGACCGTCTCACCCGCCCGATAGGCGCCGCGGTCGGTGGTCAGGAAGACATCGACCGGCGGCGCGGCCTCGCGCCCCTCGACCCCGCGGTCGGACAGGTCGAATTCGGGGTCGGTCAGCGACAGGAAGGCGATGTCGGTGGTGCCGTCCTTGGCCACGACCAGCGCCGGCGCGGCCGAACCCGCGCCGCGGGTCAGCCCGGCGTCAAACCGTGCGTAACCCGTGGCGTCGGTGGTGGCGGTGGCCAGCACCTCATTCGCCTCGCTGAGAAGTTCAACCGCGACGCCTTCCTTCGCGGCGGCAGTTCCCAGCGCGCGGACGAAGACATGCAGGCCATCGACCCCGTTCATCGTGGTCAGGCCCAGATCGGACACGACGAACCACTGCCAGGCCGCCGGAACGGTGTAGGGGTCCACCCCCGGAACGGCGGCGCGCAGGGCATAAACGCCGGCGGTCTGACCGCTCAGCGCCTCATCCATCGGCAGGCGGGTGGTGATGTCGCGGTTGACCTCTTGCCGCACGGTGGCTGAACCGGTCCAGACCTCGGTGCCGATCTGGCTGCCGAAGTCGTATTCCTGATATTCCATCATCGGCCAGCCGAAATAGCCGTTCTGGATGGCGCGCAGCAGGTTGCGGTCGGTCACCCGATACAGCGACAGTTCCAGCGCCTCGGTGTTCACGGTTTCCACCGGCAGGGCGGCCGCGCCCACACCGGGCAGCACATAGCCACGGCCGGGGAAGCGCACGCCGGGGCTGCGGTCACGGACATAGGCGGTGATCTCGACCGACTTGGCCAGAACCTGCCCGTCGGCGGCCGGAAGCCCCTCGCGGAAGGTCACGGCGTTGCGGCTGCCATGGGTCACGCCTTCGACGCAAAGCTGGCGGTAGCCGTCGAAGGCCACCGACAGATCGGGCGCGGGAAGCTGGACGAAGGTGGCGTAATCGACGCCCGACTTCACCAGATCTTCCGAGAAGTTGACGCAGATGCGCGGGCGGGCGCTGTCGGCCTGAACCTCATGATCGACCACGCGGAAGCCGTATTTGCCGATGGCATCGTCCAGCTTGGCGGCGGTGTCGTCGCGGTGCTGCAGCTTTTCGGCCAGCCGCAGCGCCTGCACCGTGTCGCGCCCGCGATCAAGCTGCTCCAGCGCGTCGCCCATGCCCACAAGGATGCTGTGGCGCTGCGCCGGGCTTTCGGCGCGCAGGTAGGCGTTGACGCCGGCGAAATAGGATTGCTCACGGTAATAGCGCGAATTGCCGCTGTCCTGTTTAGCCGCCAGCAACAGGCGGCGCGCATATTCGGCCCAGTCGGCCGCGCTGTCGGTCAGGTTCAGCGCCGCACCGGTGAACCGCGCCGCCCCGATGGCATCGCCCGCAGCCTCGGCCCCGGCGGCGGCCGACAGATGTTCGTCGGCGGTGAAGGCGTTGGTCACATGGGCATTGGCCAGATTGGCCGCCTGCGCGGTGATCGACGAGAATTCCCAGCTGCCGACAAACTGGCTCAGTTCGGCAGCACGGGTGGTCGCCCGCGCCTCGGCCGCGGCATCGCCGTCGATCACCACGCCCGAGTAGGCGCCCTGATAGGCCGCCGGTGCGCCGGCGCCGGCTTTCGGAAAGCACGATCCGTTGCGGGTGTTGAAGGTGAAGGCGGTGCAGGACTTGTTGGTCAGGCAGGCACGCTCGCAGGCTTCCAGCGTGGTGTCGAAGATCGAGGCCAGGTCACCCCCCGGAAGATCGGTGTTCTCCGACAGGACCAGACGGCGGTCCGGTATCAGGTCATCGGCCAGAGCGGGGCCGACGGCCAGAAGACAAACCGTTGCGATCGCCCCGAAAAACCGGGCCGGGCGAAATCCGCGCATCACAAATCCTCCGTCACTGAACGCGCGGAATCTGGCACGCGAAGGGCACGGGGGCAAGGATTCTCGGGGGGTGCGGCGGAATTGTCATGTTAAGCCCGCGTTCATGATGTTGCGGGAATGTTCCAGCGACTCGCCCCGCCAGAAGGCCCCGGGCGAAACGCAGGAAGGCCCGATGGACATCGCAGAGCGGCTGGCGAAGGAACGGCGGATGCGGCTGGCGGCCGAACGGCTGCTGGAGCAGAAAAGCCGCGAGCTTTTTGCCGCGAACGAAAAGCTGGCGCTTCATGCGCGCGCGCTGTCCGACCAGATCGTCGAGCAGCGGCAGGTGGTGAAATCGGCCCTGACCGAGGCCGAGATGCTGAAGGGCCAGAACACCCGCTTTCTGGGCGATCTGGAAAAGGCCCATACCGCCGCCGTCATGGCCGAACGGCGGATGTGGGATTCCATCGACACCATTCCCGATGGCTTTGCCGTCTTCGATTCCGCCCAGCGGATGGCGGTGGCGAACCGTGCCTACCTGTCGTTCTTCGAAGGCACCGCCGTCGCCTCGGGCATCGCCTATGCCGATCTTCTGGCCATCACCGCGCGCGAAGGGATCGTGGCGCTGGGGGGTGGATCGGCCGATGAATGGATCGCCATGATGCTGGCGCGCTGGGACGCCGATGTGATCGAACCGATCGACCTGCCCCTGCGCGGCGGGCATTGGGTGCGGGTCGCCGACCGCCGGGCGCGGGACGGTGACATCGTCAGCCTTGTGGTCGACATCACCGCCCAGATGCGCATCTGGGCCGCCATCGAAGCCATTCCGGACGGTTTCGTCCTGTTCGACAGGGAGGACAGACTCTTGACCTGCAATCAGCGCTACCGCGACACCTATCCCGCCTCGGCCCCCGCAATGGTGCCCGGCGCGCGGTTCGAGGATATCCTGCGCCACGGGCTGGCCGCCGGCCAGCATCTTGATGCCACGGGCCGCGAAGAGGAATGGCTGGCCGAACGGCTGGCCCAGCACCGCAACCCGGGCGCGCCGGTGGAACAGCAACTGACCGGCGGGCGCTGGATCAGGGCGCATGACCATGTGACGCCCGATGGAGGGCGCGTGGGCCTGCGCGTGGATGTGACGCGCGAGAAGGAACAGCAGAAGGCGCTGGAAGACGCCCGCGCCGCGGCCGAGGCAGCGAACCGCGCGAAATCCGCCTTCCTTGCCAACATGAGCCACGAAATCCGCACACCGATGAACGGCGTCGTCGGCATGGCCGAACTGTTGTGTGACACCGCGCTGTCCGAGGAACAGCGGCTGTTTGCCGAAACCATCCGGTCTTCGGGTGAGGCGCTTCTGGTCATCATCAACGACATCCTGGACTATTCCAAGATCGAGGCCGAGCGTCTGACGCTGCACCCCGAACCCTTTGATTTGGAACGCACGATCCACGAAGTCGCCATGCTGCTGCAGCCGCGCGCCCGCGCCAAGGGCATCGACCTCTTGATCGACTTCGACATGTTCCTGCCCACCCGCTATGTCGGCGACCCGGCGCGGCTGCGGCAGGTCTTGACCAATCTGGTCGGCAATGCGGTGAAGTTCACCGAAACCGGCCATGTGCTGATCCGCGTTGTCGGGCTTGAGGTCGAGGCCGGCCGGCAGGAACTGCATGTGACGGTGGAAGACACCGGCATCGGCATTGCGGCCGAAAACCTTGACCACATCTTCGGTGAGTTCAATCAGGTCGAAAGCCAGTCGAACCGCAAGTTCGAAGGCACCGGCCTGGGCCTTGCTATCACCCGCCGCCTGATCGAACGGATGGAGGGCGCCGTCTGGGTGGACAGCGAACCGGGGCGGGGGTCGTGCTTTGGCTTCCGCCTGTCGCTGCCGGTGGCCGAGGATCTGGCGGCGCAGCAACTGCCGGTCGATATTCGCCGCGCGCTGGTGGTGGACGACCAGTTCATCAACCGCACCATCCTGGAGCGCCAGCTGGTGCCCTGCGGGATCGAGGTGGTGCTGTGCCGGTCGGGCGCCGAGGCGCTGGCGGCATTGGCGGGGGGCAGTTTCGATGTGGTGCTGACCGACCACGAAATGCCCGATCTGGACGGGCTGGGTCTGACCCGCCGGATACGGGCGCAGGGGCTGGAGGTGCCGGTGATCCTCTTGTCGTCCAACCCCGCCGCCGTGGCCGGGGCCGAGGGGGCCGAAGGCATCACCGCACTTCTGCAAAAGCCGATCCTGCGGGCCGATCTTTACCGCCGGCTGGATGCGCTGACCCGTCCGGCCATGGCGGCCGAGGCCCTGCCGGCCAGTCGCCCGCCGCTGCCCGACCGCCGGCCGATGCGGGTGCTGGCGGCCGAGGACAACCGCACCAACCAGTTGGTCCTGCAGAAGATGGTGCGCGGCACCGGCATAGACCTGACATTCGCCGGCAACGGCCGCGAGGCGGTGGAGCTTTACCGCAAGCTGGCCCCCGACGTGATCTTCATGGATATCTCGATGCCCGAGATGGACGGGCGCGAGGCCGCCCGCACCATCCGCGCGATGGAACCGGCGGGCAGCCATGTGCCGATCATCGCGGTGACGGCCCATGCCATGGAAAGCGACGCCGAAAGCATTCTGGCCGCCGGGATCGACCGCTATCTGACCAAACCCCTGCGCAAGGGCGCCATTCTGGACGTGCTGGTGGAATTCCGCCCGCCCGAAGCGCAGGACATTATTTTGGAAGCCGAGGCGATGACGGGCACCTGAAACCGCCGCTCAGACCGCCTTGACCATGGTCAGCGCGGCGCTGAACCCGAAGACATGGCGCAGCAGGCCGATCGAGGCGCGGCGTTCCACGGTGAAGCCCAGCCGCTCATAAAGCTGGCGGGCGCGCCAGTTGGTGTCGATCACGTCCAGCCGCACGGCGCCATAGCCGCGCGCCCGCGCCTCATCGCAGATCGCCGCCAGCAGGGCCGAGCCGATGCCAAGGCTGCGCGCCTGCCGGGCCACGCAGATGCCGTCCAGAAGAAAGCGGCTGTTGTCCACCTCGCGTCCCAGAAGCCACAGCGGAACCGCCCGCCACCGGGCGCCGATCCGGCCGTAGGCGCGGCGCAGGTCGGCCATGTCGCCGCCCGCAAAGCTGCCGTCGGGCGTCTTGTAGCCGGCAAGGCCAAGCAACCTGCCCTCCTCATCCAGCGCGACGATGGCGTGATCGGGGCGGATGACATCGGCCAGATAGGTCAGCGCCCGCCGCTCGGGGCCAAGAACGCGGTCCAGCTTGCCGCCGAACGCCTGCCAGTAAAGCGCGGCCGCCTCGGCGCGCAGGGGTTCCGGCAGGCCGTGGTGCAGGGTCACGCGCACAGGGCGGCCTCCAGCGCGGCAACATGGCCCGCGCCCAGAATCCAGCCCTCTTCGGCGGCAGCGGGCGGGCGGGGCGTTTCCAGCAGCGCCTGCAGCCCGCCGTCGCGCGACAGCCGGAACAGCGCCTGCGACAACAGGCTGACCTGCGCGCGGTCACGGATCGGGTCGCCCGCGGCCCGGACCACGCGGCGCAGAAGCGAGGGATAGACCTCGGCCAGAACCACCGGGCTGCCGGACGGGTCGAAGGGCCAGACGGCCACATCCGGCAGCGCCGCCAGCCGGTCGATCAGCGGCAGCCCCACCAGCGCCTGCCCGCCCACCGAGCCCGTGGTGTAGCATTTCCAGACCGGCTGCGCGCCGGGCACCAGTTGTTCCACCTGCCGCCGTTCGTTCAGGCCAAGGGCGGCATAGTCCACCTCTTTCCGCGCCGGCAGGAAGGCCAGACCGGCCCGCGCCGGGCGGCCCCAGAACGGCCCCCTGCCACCCAGCTGCCGGTTGACCGCATCGGCCACGGCAAACCGGTTGTTCGCGTTGCGCGCGTCGTCATTTATGTGGAGGGCCAGCCAGCGCCAGACGGCGCGGGCCTGTGCCGTGCCGGTCAGGCGGGCGGCGAAACCCGCCGGGTAGCCCATCGGAAAATCGAAGCCGATCAGCAGCCGCGCCCCTTCCGGCCGGCCGGCAATCAGCCCGCGCAGCACCGTTTCGGCCTCGGCCCGGGTGCGGCAGTAGCGGGCCGTGGTGCCGCCGGCATCGCTGACGCCGATCCAGATCGCATCGGCGCTTTCGCGCGGGGGTGAGGGAGCCGCGGCCGAGGACCAGTCGGCCACCACCACGCGGTCAAAGACCGCCGTCATCACCCAACCCCACCTCACGCAGGATGAACCCGGCCACCGCCGCCGTGTCGTTCAGGTCCAGCACCGGCACCGGCAGCGGGCCGGGATCGCCGTCGGTCGCCACCGCGCGCACCAGCGGGTCGCCGGGCTGGATCAGCGGATGGCCGGTTTCCGGCCGCCAGACCTCGACCTTCGGGTGGGCATCGCGCTTGTAGCCTTCGACCAGCACCAGATCGACGGGGGCCAGACGCGCCAGAACCTCGGGCAGTTCGGGTTCGGGGCCGCGGTGTTCGCGCATCAGGGCAAAGCGGTGGGCCGAGGCCAGAACCACCTCTGTCGCGCCGGCCTGCCGGTGGCGCCAGCTGTCCTTGCCGGGATGATCAAGGTCAACGTCGTGGTGGACATGCTTCACGGTCGAGACGGTGAACCCACGCCCGGTGATCTCGGCCACCAACCGCTCCATCAGGCCGGTCTTGCCGGCGTTCTTCCAGCCGATGACGCCGTAAACCTTCATGCCGGCCGCCGCAGCAGGGTTTCGGCCAGAGCCAGGTCATCGGGGGTGTTGAGGTTGCGGAAGGCGGCCTCATCGCGGAAGCGGGCCACGGCTGCGCCATGGGCCGCAGTGAAATCGGTGATCTTGGGCTTCGCGTCTGACGCCAGAAAACCGGCCAGCGCCGCCGCCAGCCCGACCGGCCACAGCGCAAAGACCGGCTGATCGCGCCCGCCTGCCGCGGCAATGGCAAGGCCCGTGGGCGAGGTCTCGGCGGCAAGGCAAAGCTGCGGCGCCAGATCGCCGGGCAGGAAGGGGCTGTCGACCGGGACGGAGACCACCGCATCGGCGCCCAGCGCCGCCGCGTGGCGCAGGCCCGCCAGCACACCCGACAAGGGGCCAAGCCGCGCCTCATCCGGCAGAACGGTAAGGCCAAAGCCCGCAAAGCGCGCCGGATCGCCGTTGGCCGACAGGGCAAGTCCCGCCACCTGCGGCGCGAAACGTTCGATGACGTGTGAAAGCAGCGGCCGGCCCGCCAGTTGCAGAAGGGCCTTGTCGGCCCCGCCCATGCGCCGCCCCGCGCCGCCCGCCAGGATGATGCCGTGGATCAGCACGGGCCCATCCTGCCTGCGGGCCTAGTCATTTTCCGGCGTCGGGGTGACCTCGGTTTTCGACTGCCGCAGCAGCACGCCGTGGTTGTCGGGCGCGTCATCGTCGGTGAAGACCTGCGTCGTCACCCCCGGCAGACGCCCGAAACCTTCCGAGAGCTTGTTGGGGAACCAGCTGGCCGGAATCGATTCGAACCCCGGAACCCCGCGCAGGATCGACGAGACGGAATTGGCGCATTGCGCCTTGGGCACCGCGCCATAGGCCTTGGCCCGGGCAATCACCATGTCGGCCACTTCGGGCGAAACGGTGATGGTCTGTTCGATCACGCGGAAGGTTTCCCGCGCGTGGTAGTCGATGTAGAAATCGACCAGCCGGTCGGTGATGCCGAAATGCACGTCATTGCGTTCCGGCACCGAGGGGTGGTGCCAGGTGCCGGCGGGGTCGAACATCACCCGCTCGGACCCGTTGATCAGCAGGCCCGAATGGGCGCCCTGCCCGCTGCGGTTGTTGACCACGGTGAAGAGCGTGACGGTTTTGGGGCCGGGGGCCACGAACCGGGCCGATGCCACCGCTTCATCAGGGGCCCAGACCGGCTCGGCGGTCGAACAGGCCCCAAGGGCAAGAAGTGCGCTCAGCGCAAGCGCCTTCGGCAGGGACAGCATGGCATCAGGCTCCGGCAGGATCAGGCGTTCACAAGCGCCATGAAGATCAGGATACAGATAACGGCGACCGTCACCCAGATGCTGGCCTTCACGAATCCGGCAAAGGTTTTCTCCTGAACCCGGATATCCATCGAGCCCGGCTTGTACTCGGCCATGTCGCGCTTCCTTCCTGCTGCGTTTCCCTGCCCATAGCCGATTCATCGGCGGCTGTCACGGGGGGCGGTTGGGGGGCGGCTGTTGC
>JACZKR010000019.1 GCA_014859945.1 Paracoccaceae bacterium
GCCGACATGCTGGCCGATGCTGCCCCGGTGGACGAGATGGCAGCCCAGCCCGCGCCGCCGCCCGCCGCCAAGGCCCGCATGGCGTCCGAGGCGCCTGCGGTCGGCGGCGTCGTGGCGCCGGCCACCGCCTATCTGCCCGAACCCGCGCCTCTGCCGGTGGAGAACACCGAAGCCTATGCCAATGCCCCGGTGAACCCGGTGCATGTGACGGCGGAAGAGCCGGTTTCCACCTTCTCGATTGATGTCGATACGGCCTCTTATGCCGTTGTACGGTCCAGCCTGATGTCGGGCGTGCTGCCCGACGTCGAACAGGTGCGGGTTGAGGAGATGGTGAACTATTTCCCCTACAGCTACCCCACCCCCGAAGCCGGGCAGGCCTTCCGCCCCACGGTCACGGTGATGCCTTCGCCCTGGAATGCCGGGACGCGGCTGGTGCATATCGCCATTCAGGGCGCCCTGCCGGCGGTTGAGGCGCGGCCGCCCCTGAACCTTGTCTTCCTGATCGACACTTCGGGCAGCATGGAAGACCCGGCCAAGCTGCCGCTTCTGAAGCAGTCGCTGGCGCTGATGCTGCCGGAACTGATGCCGCAGGATCAGGTGGCGATCGTGGCCTATGCCGGATCGGCCGGGGTGGTGCTGCCGCCCACCGCGGCGGGTGACCGCGCGGCGATCCTTGGCGCGCTGGACCGGCTGGCGGCCGGTGGGTCCACCGCAGGGGCCGAGGGGCTGCAGCTGGCCTATCAGGTGGCTGACAGCATGAAGGCCGAAGGCGAGGTGTCGCGCGTGCTGCTGGCGACCGACGGCGATTTCAACGTCGGCATCAGCGACCCCGAAGACCTGACGCGCCTGATCGAAGCGCAGCGCACGGGCGGCACCTATCTGTCGGTTCTGGGCTTTGGCCGGGGCAATCTGGACGACGCCACGATGCAGGCGCTGGCCCAGAACGGCAATGGCACGGCCTCTTATATCGACACCCTGTCCGAGGCGCGGAAGGTGCTGGTCGATCAGCTGACCGGCGCGCTTTACCCCATTGCCGACAACGTGAAGATTCAGGTCGAATGGAACCCCGCCACCGTCGCCGAATACCGGCTGATCGGCTATGAAACCCGGGCCCTGGCGCGTGAGGATTTCAACAACGACAAGGTCGATGCCGGCGACATCGGGGCCGGCACGCAGGTGACCGCGATCTATGAGGTCACGGCGCCCGGCAGCCCGGCCCTGCTGAACGACCCGCTGCGCTATGGCACGGTGATGCCGGGGGGCGAGACGGGCGGCGAGTTGGGTTATCTGCGCCTGCGCGCGGTCGCTCCGGGCGAAACCGAAAGCCGCCTGACCGAGCTTGCGATCCCGTCGGAAACCGCCGCGCCCACCGATGACGCGCGCTTTGCCGTGGCGGTTGCCGGCTTTGGCCAGATGCTGCGCGGCGCGAAATATCTGGGCGACTGGGGCTGGCCCGAGATGATCGCGCTGGCACAGGGCGCGCGGGGCGAAGACGCTTTCGGCTACCGGGCCGAGGCGGTCACGCTGATGCGGCTGGCCGAAAGCCTTTCGGCGCGCTGAGCCTGTGGGGCCGGGGGAACCTCTGGCCCCTATCCCTGCAAGGCGCGGTTCAGGTCTTCGATCAGATCCTCGGGGTCTTCCAGCCCGACAGACAGGCGGAAGACGCCGTCACCGGCCCAGCGGCGGTATTCCTGCAAGGCGGCGCCGGTCATCCGGTAGGTTGACCCCTGAATCTCATCGGTGCCGATCAGCACGCAGATCGACCGCTGGTGGCCCAGCGAAAAGGCGTAGTGGATCACCCCGAAACGATCGGCCATGCGCCGCGCCATCGCTTCGGGATCGGCGGTCTGGAAGGCCACCATGCCGCCACTCAGTGCCATCTGCCGGCGGGCCAGAGCGTGCTGCGGATGGCTTTCCAGCCCCGGATAGGTGACGCGGGTCACCGCCGGATGGGCCTCAAGATGCCGGGCCAGAATAAGGGCCGTCTCGCTGGATTGCCGCAGACGGGGGAAGAGCGTGTCGATCCCCCGCAGGATGGCCCAGGCGTTATGGGCCGACAGGCTGGCGCCCAGATAGACCCCCGCCCGCGCCCGGATGCGGCCGATCAGCGCCCGCGCCCCGCAGACCACCCCGCCCAGTGCATCGCCATGGCCGTTCATGAACTTGGTCAGCGAGTGGATCACCAGATCGGCGCCCAGTTCCAGCGGCCGGGTGATGACCGGCGTCGCCAGCGTGCTGTCCACCGACAACAGCACCCCGGCCGCCCGGGCGATGGCGGAAAGCCCGGCCAGATCGGTCAGCCGCAGGATGGGGTTGCAGGGGCTTTCGGCATGGATCAGCCGGGTTTCGGGCCGGATCGCCGCCTGAACCGCGTTCAGGTCTGACAGGTTTACCGGCGTCACCGCGATGCCAAGATCGGGCAGGATGCGGGTCGCCAGTTCATAGGCGCCGGCATAGCAGACATCCGAGACGATCAGGTGATCGCCCGCCTTCAGCAGCGTCAGGAAGGTGGCGGCAACGGCGGCCACCCCGGTGGCGGTGGCCAGCGCGTCTTCGGCCCCTTCCAGCGCGGCAACCCGGCGCTCAAGCTCACGCACTGTGGGGTTGGTCCAGCGGGCGTAAAGGTAGGGCTGCTCGGTCAGGTCGGCGCCCTCGGCCGAAAACCCGGCGGCGCCGGGCGTGAAGACATTGTTGACCGACATCGAGATGCCGGGCGCGATGGCGCCGGTCACCGGGTCGGGCACAAGGCCCCCGTCCAGCGCAAGGGTCGCGGGGCGCAGCTTGGGCGGGGTGCGGTCGGTCGTCATGGGCTTCCCTCGGGCATTTCGCCCATGTGCCAAGCCCGGGGCCCCCTTGGCAAGAGGTGACCGCCCGGATGCGAAACGGCCCGGGACAAGCCCGGGCCGCTGGCCGCCGATCAGGGAGCGTGATCGCGGCTCAGGCGTTTTCAACCGCCTTCGCTTCGACCTGTTTCACCTCGACCGAAGCCGGGCGGCCGATCTCGATGCGGCGGGGCTTGAGCGCCTCGGGCGTCTCGCGGACCAGGTCGATGTGCAGCATGCCGTGTTCATGGCTGGCGCCGGTCACGCGGACATGGTCGGCCAGCGCGAAGCGGCGTTCGAAGGCACGGGTGGCGATGCCGCGGTGCAGGTAGGTCTTTTCGGCCGCTTCGGGCGCCTTGCGGGCGGCGACATGCAGCGCGCCTTCCTTCACTTCAACCGCCAGTTCCTCCGGGGTGAAGCCGGCAACGGCGATCGAGATGCGGTAGGCATCCTCGGCGGTCTTTTCGATGTTGTAGGGCGGATAGCTGGGCTGGGTCACATCAGCCGAAAGCGCACGGTCCATCAGGTCGGCGATACGGTCGAAACCGACGGTGGCACGGTAAAGGGGGGCGAAGTCGAAACCACGCATGTCATCCTCCATGAGCGATGTCAGATGCCTGCCCCATGCGGGCGCAGGCGGTTTGCTGTGCCCCCGGCCCGTCATGGCATCCGGGGGTGCTATGGATTTGGGAAGCCGCGCGGCGGTTTCAAGGGGGTTTCGGGCTGCCTGCGCCTAGGGCTTGACGAACTTCGCCCCGCCGGTGCCGCCGGCCGACAAAAGCCGCACCTTGCGCGGGGCATCCAGACCCAGCTCGGATTTCAGCACCTCGATCCCGTCGGTCAGCGGCATGCCCAGGGCGACCTTGCGGCCCTCGACCTCGGCCTTGGCCGAGATGACGGAAACCACCTCGGCCCCGTTGGCGCCGATGCGGAAGACCGGAGAGCCGGACGATCCGAAATCGACGTCGCAGGACATCACCAGCACCCCGGGCGCGCGGTCGATCACGCCGCAGTCGGGTTCCAGCGAGGGCGCCTCGGCCCGGTCCTGCGCGTAGGAAACCACGCCCACCGCTTCGCCCTGCGCGGGTGCGGGACCGGTGGCGAAGGGGCGGACCTGCGGCAGCTTCACCGGCTGATCCAGTTGCAGAAGGGCGATGTCATAGGCGACCCGGTCGATGTCGCGCGCACCGGAATAGATGTAGTCGGGATGAACCGCTGCCGCGCGCAGGCCGCGATAGGCCTCGGCCCGGCCGTTGCGCCAGCCCGCGCGGAACTCGATCCCGGCAATGTCCATGCGGGCGCCGGTCTCCTTGTCGAACAGGCAATGCGCCGCGGTCAGCACCAGATCTTCGGCGATCAGCGTGCCGGTGCAGAAGCCGCGCCCGGCCAGATCCAGCCGCCCCACCGCCTGCCAGCCCTTGGAATCGTCGCCCGTCTGCAGGCTGACAAGCCCGCCCTCGGCGGCGGCGGGCTGCGCGGCAGACAGCGACAGGGCAAGGGCAAGCAGGGTCAGGCGCATCTGGTCTCTCGTTTCCGACTGCAGCTAGCCCGGCTTTGCGGCATGATGATGGCCGCCCGCTTTGCCCCTTGGCTTTGCGCGGTCCTGCGGCAAGAATGACATGGGGCAAAGAAGCGGGTGCGGTCTTGGGTGTCAAGGTTCTGACGAATGTGCGGGCGGACGACTTCTTTCTGGCGGCCTGGGTGCAGCACTACGGCAGCCTTTTCGGGCGTGAGAACCTGCATGTGATGCTGGACGGCGACGACTGGACGCCGCAGGTCGACCTGGCCGGGGTGAACCTGCATGTCGTGCGCGACGTGCCGCGCGAAAGGCCCAAACGGCTGCGGTTCACCGCCGTCTGGCAATCGAAGTTCGCCAACAACCTGCTGAAAACCGGGACGGATGTGGTTCTGCGGACCGATATCGACGAATTCGTCGCGGTCGATCCCCGGGCGGGCCTGTCTCTGCCCGAGTATCTGGCGCGGCTGGGCGAAGGCGCGATGTGCGCCGCCCTTGGCCTTGATGTGATCCAAGGGCCCGACGAAGGCCCGCTGGACGCCGCGCGGCCCATTCTGGCGCAGCGCCGCAACGCCATCCTGACGCGCGAATATTGCAAGCTGGTGGCTGTGCGGGCGCCCCTGCGCTGGGTCGGCGGCTTTCACCGCGGCCGGCAGGTGCCCATCGACATCGGGCCGGACCTGCTGTTGTTCCACCTTGCGCTGTTTGACCGTGACGTTGCCGACCGCCGCATCGCCGGGCGCAAGACCATCGCCGAACACGCGACGCAAGGCGCCCATATCGCCGGCCGGCTGGACCGCTTTGCCGAGGTGGCGGGCACTTCACCCCTGAACCTTGATACCGTCAGCGCCGCCGCGCGCGGCCATGTGATGCAGTCGGTTCCGTCAAAGACCGGCCCGCATCCGGGCTTCATCCCCGACGGCAACGTCAAGCGTGGCTATCATGTGCGCTTGCCTGACCGGCTGGCAGGCCTGCTGCCGGCCCCCGCCGCCTTCGCGCCGCCGGGTTTTGTCGCGGCCTAGGCCAGCGCCCGCGGCTTTGGCCCGCCGGTCGCCCAGTCCAGCAGTTCGACCGTATGCACCACCGGCACCCCGGTGCCTGACCCGATCTGCATCATGCAGCCGATGTTGCCCGCCGCGATCACCTGCGGGGCCTTTGCCTCAAGCGTGGCGACCTTGCGCCGCTTCAGTTCGGCCGAAATTTCGGGCTGCAACAGGTTGTAGGTGCCGGCCGAACCGCAGCAAAGATGGCTGTCGGCGGGTTCCACCACCTCAAACCCCGCGCGCTTCAGCAGGTCTTTCGGCGCGGTCTTCACCTGCTGGCCATGCTGCAGGCTGCAGGCCGCATGATAGGCCACCCGCAGCCCCTTGGGCGCGCCTTCCGGCAGGCCGATCCTGACCAGAACCTCGCTGATATCCTTGGCCATCCCCGCCACGTCGGCCGCCTCCGCCGCAAGCGGATCGTTGCGGAACATATGGCCGTAATCCTTCACCGTGGTGCCGCAGCCCGAGGTGTTGATGACGATGAAATCAAGGCCGCCCGCCTGTTTCTCGGCCAGAAAGGCGCGGATGTTGGTGGCGGCAAAACCATGCGCCTCATCCTCGCGGCCCATGTGATGGGTCAGCGCCCCGCAGCAGCCCATGCCGCGCGGCACCACCACCTCACACCCCAGACGCCGCAGAAGCCGGATCGTGGCATCGTTGATATCGGTGTTCAGCGCCTTCTGCGCGCAGCCGGTCATCAGCGCCACCCGCCAGCGCCGCTGCCCGGTTGCCGGGAAGGTCTGCGGATCATCATTGCGGCTGACCGGCGGCACCACCCTAGGCGCCATCGCCACCATGGCGCGCAGCCGCGCATCGGGCAGAAGCCGCGCGAAAGGCCGCGCCATCTTGGCCCCGAGAAGCGCCAGCCGGAACCGCCCCGGATAGGGCAGCACCCTGGCCAGCACCCAGCGCAGCAGGCGGTCGGGCAGGGGGCGGCGCCAGGTTTTTTCCACATGCGCGCGGGCATGGTCGATCAGATGCATGTAATGCACGCCCGAGGGGCAGGTTGTCATGCAGGCAAGACAGGACAGGCAGCGGTCGATATGCCGCACGGTCTTTTCATCGGCGGGCCGGCCGGATTCCAGCATCTCCTTGATCAGGTAGATGCGGCCGCGCGGGCTGTCGAGTTCGTCGCCCAGCACCTGATAGCTGGGGCAGGTGGCGGTGCAGAAGCCGCAATGCACGCAGGCCCGCAGGATTTCATTGGCCCGCTTCAGCCCCGGATCGGCCAGCTGCGCTTCGGTGAAATGGGTCTGCATCAGGCCGCTCCCTGGGTGAAAATCCCGCGCGGGTCGAACTGCCGCCGCAGGCCAATGGTCAGCGCCGCCACCGCAGGCGCTTCGGGCGGCAACAGCGGCGCCGTCATGCCGGGCAGCGGCCGCACCAATGTCGCATGGCCGGCATCGCCCACCGCGCCGCGCACGTCGGCCGTGGCATCGGTCAGAAGCCAGATCAACCCGCCGCCCCGGTCAAACACCGCCTCGCCCCCGGCTTCGGCCGCGATCCGCGCCGCCTCGGTCGGCTTCACCACCAGCCGCCACACCGCGCCCGGCCGGCCGGCAAAGGCCGCCACATCGCGCAGGTCGCGCCACAGCGCCGCACTGTCCGCCCCTTCGACCACCTGCCAGTCGCCGCCCAGCACCGCCTGCAGCCGTCCGGCCCGATAGGCGACCGAGCCCGCCAGCCCCTCGACCCGGATCATCGCCGCGCCGCCCGCCATGGCTGCGCCGCTGATGTCATAGGGTGTCTTCAGCGCCGCCCGCAGCAGGGCAAGCCCCGGCCCGGCCGCCAGCCCCCCCGCGACCAGCGTTGCCTCGGCCTCGGGGATAGCCTGACCCTTCAGGCTGACCTCGGTCAGCACCCCCGGCGCGCCCCGGCTGCCCGCCATCAGCTTGACCAGATCATAGCCGGTGACGTTTTTCATCACCCGCCCGCCGTTCTTCACCACCTCACCCCGGCCATCGACAAAGCGCACCCCCAGCA
>JACZKR010000020.1 GCA_014859945.1 Paracoccaceae bacterium
GGCGCTTCTCGCCCGCCGGGGCAGGCGCTGGCCTATGTCTGGCGCGCTGATGCGGTCTGGTTGAAGCCGACCCGCGTCGGGCGGGGAAAGGCAGTGCCTTTCCTTGTCCGCCCGGCCTGACGGAGTTGTCCCGACCTCAGGCGAAAGCCGCTTCCAGCGCCATTTCCACCATCTCGCCAAAGCTTTGCTCGCGCTCGGCGGCTGGCAGTGCCTCATGCGTCAGGATATGGTCCGAGATGGTCAGCACCGCCAGCGCGCGGCAGCCATGGCGGGCGGCAAGGTGGTAAAGCTCGGCCGCCTCCATCTCAACGCAGAGGCAGCCATGGCGCTGCAACTGTTCCGACAGGTCGGGGCGTTCGTCATAGAACGTGTCCGAGGAATAGATGCCCCCCACATGCACCCGCGCGCCGATCTTCTGTGCCGCCGCATAAGCCGCTGACAACAGGCCGAAATCGGCGACCGGCGCAAAGTTCATCTCGCGGAACACCGACCGCGAGGGGCTGCCCAGGGTGGATGCCGCTTGTGCCAGGACCACGTCGCGCACCTTAATGTGGTGTTGAAGGGCGCCGGCGCTGCCGATGCGGATCAGGGTTTTCGCGCCATAGTCGCGGATCAGTTCGTTGACGTAGATCGACAGCGAGGGCATGCCCATGCCGGTGCCGTGGATGGTCACCGGCTTGCCGCGCCATTTGCCGGTATAGGCCAGCATTCCCCGCACCTCATTGACAAGGCTGGCATTTTCCAGAAACTTCTGCGCGGCCCAGCGGGCGCGATAGGGATCACCCGGCAGCAATACGGTTTCGGCGATCTCGCCCGGTTTGGCACCGATATGGAACGTCATTTCCCCTCCTGCCCGGCCGGATTTTCCCCCGGATTCCGGTCTTGCCCATGTCTTCCTTGCGTCTTCCTTCCGTCTTCCTTTGATAGAGACGCAGACGCTGCCCGCCCATTAACAGGGCAAGGCGGCCGAAGCGCAAGGGGCAGGGCGGTCAGGCGGTGGCGAGGGCCTGGAAGGTCGGGGCGTTCAGGCAGAAGCCGCAGTCGCGCGGGCGCGACAGGTCGCCCCGTTCCAGAACCAGCGCGCAGGCGCCCCGGTCATGGCAGGTGCCGCAGGTGCAGACCAGATCGCGCCAAAGCGTGGTGTCGCGCCGCAGCTCTTCTTCGGTCACGCCAAAGATTGCGGCCATGGCCAGAACCCGGTCGGGCACGTCGCCGGGCATCCGCACGAACTGTTCCAGCTGGTCGCGGCTGATGCCGATATCGTCCAGCTCGCGGTCGGTCAGGGCGGAAACCTCGGTCAGGTCGCGCCAGCGTTGCAGGGCGGTCTTGAACCGTTCGAACATCGCAACTCCTCCGTCAAAGGGTTGCGGGCATTCTGGCGCCCGGCGGGGCAGGGCGCCTTGATCTGGCTCAACTGCCGGTCAGGCCGCCTGTTCCTGCCCCGCCACGATGCGGGTGATGTCCAGCATGATGCGGTTCAGTTCGAAATCCTTGGGCGTATAGACGGCGGCCACCCCCATGGCGCGCAGGGCCTGCGCGTCATCTTCGGGAATGATGCCGCCGACGATCACCGGCACGTCATTCAGGCCGGCGGCGCGCATGCGGTCCATCACCTCGCGGATCAGGGGCACATGGCTGCCCGACAGGATGGACAGGCCGACGACATGGGCCTTTTCCTCGCCCGCCCGGGCGACGATTTCGGCCGGGGTCAGGCGGATGCCTTCATAGGTGATGTCCATGCCGCAGTCGCGGGCGCGGGCGGCGATCTGTTCGGCGCCGTTGGAATGGCCGTCCAGGCCGGGCTTGCCGACAAGGAATTTCAGCCGCCGGCCAAGACGGGCCGAGACGGCATCGACCGCCTCGCGGATCGGCTCCAGCCCCTCGGTGCGGTTCGACGGGTTGCGGCTGACGCCGGTGGGGCCGCGATACTGGCCGAAGGCGGCGCGCACCATGTTGCCCCATTCGCCGGTGGTGGCGCCGGCGCGGGCGGCCTCGATCGAGGGCGGCATGATGTTGGCGCCGCTGGCCGCGGCCTGCCGCAGCGCCTCGAGCGCGGCTTTCACCCGCGCCTCGTCGCGGGTTTCGCGCCACTGGCGCAGGCGGGCGATCTGGTCGGCTTCGGCGGCGGCATCGACCACCATGATCGCGCCGTCCCCGGCGGTAAGGGGCGAGGGCGCGGCCTCGGTCCAGCGGTTGACGCCGACGACGGTGGTCTCCTTGCCCTCGATCCGCGCGATGCGTTCGGCATTCGCCTCGACCAGACGGGATTTCATGTATTCGATGGCCGCCACAGCACCGCCCATGGCGTCGATCTGCGCCAGTTCGGCGCGGGCGCCTTCCTTCAGCGCCGCCACCTTGCGGTCAATCGCCGGGTTGCCGTCGAAGAGGTCGTCATATTCCAGCAGGTCGGTTTCATAGGCCAGGATCTGCTGCATGCGCAGCGACCACTGCTGATCCCAGGGGCGGGGCAGGCCAAGCGCCTCATTCCAGGCGGGCAGCTGCACGGCGCGGGCGCGGGCCTTTTTCGACAGGGTGACCGCCAGCATCTCGATCAGGATGCGGTAGACGTTGTTTTCGGGCTGCTGTTCGGTCAGGCCAAGGCTGTTGACCTGCACGCCATAGCGGAAGCGGCGATAGCGCGCGTCGGTGACGCCGTAGCGTTCCAGCAGGATTTCGTCCCAGAGGTCCACGAAGGCCCGCATCTTGCACATCTCGGTGACGAAGCGGATGCCGGCATTCACGAAAAAGCTGATCCGGCCGACCATGTTGGGGAAGTCTTCGGCTGCGACCTTGCCCTTCAGGTCATCCAGCACGGCCACGGCGGTGGCCAGCGCGAAGGCCAGTTCCTGTTCCGGCGTCGCGCCGGCTTCCTGCAGGTGGTAGCTGCAGACGTTCATCGGGTTCCATTTGGGCAGGTGCTTCTGCGTGTAGGCGGCGACGTCGGTGATCATCCGCAGGCTGGGCTTCGGCGGGCAGATATAGGTGCCGCGCGACAGGTATTCCTTGATGATGTCGTTCTGCACCGTGCCCTGAAGCTTGGCGACATCGGCGCCCTGTTCCTCGGCCACGGCGATGTACAGCGCCAGCAGCCAGGGGGCGGTGGCGTTGATCGTCATCGAGGTGTTCATCTGTTCCAGCGGGATCTGGTCGAACAGCGCCCGCATGTCGCCCAGATGGCTGACCGGCACGCCGACCTTGCCCACCTCGCCGCGCGCCAGTTCGTGGTCGCTGTCATAGCCCGTCTGGGTGGGCAGGTCGAAGGCCACCGAAAGCCCGGTCTGCCCCTTGGCCAGGTTGTTGCGGTAAAGCGCGTTCGAGGCGCTGGCGGTCGAATGGCCCGCATAGGTGCGGAACAGCCACGGGGTTTCCTTCTGCGCCTGCATTGCGGGGCCTCCTGAATCGCGTCGGCAATATTATTTCGCCGAATGTCAGATACGCGACATTTTCCGCCCGTGTCAATCGCTGCGGCGCGGCATCGTGGGGCGGCTGGCGTCGCTTGATTTTCGCGGGCGGGCCGGCCAGTCTGGCGAAAATTCGGAGTTTCAGATGGATATTTTCTACAAGGCGTTGCTCTGGTTTCATCTTCTGGGAATCGCGCTGGGCGGGGCGGCCAGTTTCGGGCATCCGGTGCTGGGCGCCATCGCGCAGAAGACACCCGAGGCGCGGCCCTTCGTGATGCGGGCGGGCAAGGGGCTGTCGTCGGTCGGGCGCGCGGGGATCGCGGTGCTGGTGGGCAGCGGGGTGCTGATGGTCTGGCTGGCCTGGGACATCACCGCGATGTCGGGGCTGTTCTGGGCCAAGATGGCGCTGGTCGTGGTGCTGGTGGTGAACGTCGTGCTGGCCGGCCGTGCCGCGAAGGCGCTGGCGGGGGGCGACATGTCGGCCGCAGCCCGGCTGCCCGCGCACGGGATGATCGGCGTCGCGCTGATGCTGCTTCTGCTGGCCTTCGGGATTCTCGCCTTCCGCTGAGGGTGACACGGCGAAGGCCATTGCCTTCGCCACTTCCCCCCATATGCAAGCGTCACCGGTCGGGCCTCAAAGGCCCGGCCAGCGTACGCCCCGCCCATGGCGGGCGGTTCTCGCCCGCCGGGGCAGGCGCTGGCCTCTGGCGTCTCGTGCCACACCGTCTCGGGTTGACCCGTTGCGCGCGAGCGGGGGCGAGGCGGTGCCTCGCCCGTTCCCGCCCGGGAAACGTAGGGTGCGTGTTCACACGCACCATCCGGGCATCCATGGCGAAGGCCATCGCCTTCGCCAACGCACAACGCCGCACCTTGCAAGGTCGGGCCTCAAAGGCCCGGCCAGCGCCCGACCGCCCCTCGGCGGGCGCTTCTCGCCCGCCCGGTCGGGCGCTGGCCTCTCGTACTGAGTGCCGTATCGTCTCCGGTTGATCCCTTTCACGCGGGCGGGGGCGAGGCGGTGCCTCGCCTTTTCCCGCCCGGGGGACCGTAGGGCGGTGGCCCCCACGCACCGCCGCCCAACCGCCGGGCTTTACGGGCGCCCGCTTTCCTGCCAGCCTTGCGCCATGTTCCGCCCGGTTGAACTGCCGTTGTGGCTTCTGGTGCTGATCCTCGGCTTTGCCGGGGTGACCTTTGCCTCGCATTTCCTGTTCCCTTCCGTCCGCTGGTTCTTCCGCAAACGGGCCGAGCGCGCCCTCGCCCGGCTGAACGCGCGGCTGGACCGGCCGATCGAACTGTTCAAGCTGGCGCGGCGGCAGGACATGGTGGTGCGGCTAACCTATGACCCCCGGGTGCTGGAGGCGGTCACCGACTATGCCACCGAAGAGGGCATCCCGCCCGAGGTCGCCTTCGAATCCGCCCGCCGCTATGCGCGGGAAATCGTGCCGGGCTTTTCCGCCACGCTTTATTTCGGCGTGGCGATCCGGCTGGCGCGCTGGCTGAGCCGCGGGCTTTACCGCGTCCGCATCGGCAAGGTGGACAAGGCGCTGGAGCATATCGACCCCAAGGCCACGGTGGTCTTTGTGATGAACCACCGCTCGAACATGGATTATGTGCTGATCACCTGGCTGGTCGCCAACCGGTCAGCGATTTCCTATGCGGTGGGCGAATGGGCGCGGGTCTGGCCGCTGAGCCGGCTGATCCGGGCGATGGGGGCCTATTTCATCCGGCGGAAATCGCGCAACACGCTCTATCGCCGGGTGCTGGCGCGCTATGTGCAGATGGCCACGGCCGAAGGCGCGACGCAGGCGATCTTTCCCGAAGGCGGCCTCAGCCTGGACGGCAGGGTGGGTGAGGCGAAGCTGGGCCTGCTCAGCTACATCGTCGCCGGGTGGGAGCCTGCGGGCCGCGACGTGGTCTTTGTGCCGGTGGGGCTGGGTTATGACCGGGTGCTGGAAGACCGCGTGCTGGTCGCGGCGGCGGCGGCCGGCAACCGGCAGTTCCGCAGCCGCCCGGTGGCGACGACGATGTTCGCGCTGCGGGTGCTGTGGAAAATCCTGCGCCGGCGTTTCCCAGGCTTTGGCACGGCGGCGGCAGGCTTTGGCGCGCCGGTGTCGCTGCGCGCCTTCCACGCGCAGGCCCCGGGCGCCCCGGTTGAGGCGCTGGCCGCCCGGCTGATGGCCGAGATCGCCCAGGTGGTGCCGGTTACCCCGGTGCCGCTGGTGGCGGCGGCGCTCATGGTGGGGCCGGCCGACCGCGCGGCGCTGCTGGCGGAAACCCAGGCGCTGGC
>JACZKR010000147.1 GCA_014859945.1 Paracoccaceae bacterium
GCCCGGCGTGGATGCCGGCGGGGTCAGGCACATGGCCCGACTGGTGCAGCGTGGCCGCCATGTCGTCTTCGCCCGGCAGACGCAGGGCCAGCGCGCGGAAGGCCGGGTCCAGTGTGTCGTCAAAGGCCAGCGCCTTCAGCCCGTCCAGCAAGGCCGGCGACGGATCCGCGCCTTCGGTGATCATGCGGGCCAGCACCTCTTTGGCCAGCGACCGCCCGGCTTCCCACCTGTTGAAAGGGTCGGGGTCATGGGCCAGCAGGAAGGCCCGCTCATCGGCGGAAACCTCACGCTCCAGCACCACCGGCGCCGAGAACCCCCGCAGGACCGAAGCCACAGGCCGGCTGGCCAAGCCCGCGAAGCGGAAGCTTTGCTGCATTTCGGTCAGTTCCAGAACCGTGGTCGGCACCACCTCATCGCCGTTGGGGTTCAGAAGACCGACGGCCACCGGGATCACCTTGGCGCCCTTTTCGGGCTGGCCGGGGGTGGGCGGGTTTTCCTGCGCGATGGTCAGGGTGAAGGTGCCGCCCTGCGCTTCGGGCTGCCAGTCCTCGGTGATGCGCAGGCGGGGGGTGCCCGCTTCGGAATACCAGCGTTTGAACTGGCTCAGGTCGCGGCCCGTGACATCTTCAAACACCTTCAGCCAGTCTTCGATGGTGGCTGCCTGCCCGTCATGCCGGTCGAAATACAGGTCAAGCGCACGGGCGTAACCTTCATCCCCCACCAGCCGCTTGAGCATGCCGATCACCTCGGCGCCCTTTTCATAGACCGTGGCCGTATAGAAATTGTTGATCTCGACAAAGCTCTCGGGCCGCACCGGATGGGCCAGCGGACCCTGATCTTCGCGGAACTGCCGGGCGCGCAGCATCAGAACATCCTCGATCCGCTTGACCGCATGGCTGCGCAGGTCACCCGAGAACTGCTGGTCGCGGAAGACGGTCAGCCCTTCCTTCAGGCACAGCTGGAACCAGTCGCGGCAGGTGATGCGGTTGCCGGTCCAGTTGTGGAAATACTCATGGGCGATGATCGCCTCGATCCGGGCAAAGTCATCGTCGGTCGCGGTGTCGGGGCTGGCCAGAACCGCCTTGGAGTTGAAAATGTTCAACCCCTTGTTCTCCATCGCGCCCATGTTGAAGTCATCGACGGCGACAATGTTGAAAATGTCCAGGTCGTATTCGCGGCCATAGACCTGTTCATCCCAGGCCATCGACTTCTTCAGCGCCTCCATCCCCCAGGCGCAGCGGTTTTCGTCCCCCGGACGGACCCAGATGTTCAGACCCACCTTGCGGCCCGACCGCGTGGTAAAGCTGCCCGGATGATTCACCAGATCGCCGGCGACCAGCGCGAACAGATAGGACGGCTTGGGCCAGGGATCATCCCACTCGGCCCAGCCCTCACCCTGCCCCACCGGGTTGCCGTTCGACAGAAGCACCGGCAGGTCGCTTTCGATCCGCACGCGGAAGCGGGCCATGACATCGGGCCGGTCGGGGTAGTAGGTGATCTTGCGGAAACCCTCGGCCTCGCACTGCGTGCAATACATGCCGCGCGACATGTACAGACCCTCAAGCGCCGTGTTGGCCTCGGGCGCGATTTCCACCTCGGTCTCCAGCACAAAGGGGCCATCGGGCAGAAGCTGGGCGGGCAGCGTCAGGCCCAGGTCATCAACCGCCGGGTGAACCGGCTGATCATCAAGGCGGCAGGCGATCAGCCGCAGCTCCTCACCTTGCAGCCGCAGGTCATGGCGGCCGGGACGCGCCGGGTTGGGGGCAAATTCCAGCCGCGTCAGAACCCGCGTGGCCTTCGGCGCCAGCCGGAAGGTCAGCGACACCTGAGGCAAGAGGAAGGGAAACGGCTGATAATCGGCCAGATAGACGGTGCGCGGATCGGTCATGGCATGCTCCTTCGCGGGCAGGCTATGCCGGTCGGCCGCCGGGGAAAAGGTGGATTCCGCCGGCCCTGCCGCCGCCGGGGCTTGCCGAATCCGGCGGGGCGGCTATGTCTTTGTTCCATGAATGTTCTCGTCTGGCTGAAACGCGATCTGCGGCTTGCCGATCATCCCGCGCTGACCATGGCGGCGGGAATGGGCGCGGTGCTGCCGGTCTATGTGGTCGAGCCGGAGTACTGGGCGCTGCCCGACACTTCGGCCCGGCAATGGGCCTTCACCGCCGAGAGTCTTGAGGCGCTGCGCGAGGATATGGCGCCCCTTGGCCTGACGCTGGCGGTGCGGGTGGGCGAGGCGGTGGATGTGCTGTCGCGCCTTTGCCGCCGCCATGCCATCACCCATATCGTCAGCCATGAGGAAACCGGCAACCTCTGGACCTTCGCGCGCGACAGGCGGGTGGCCGCCTGGGCGCGCGGGGCGGGGATCGGCTGGACCGAACTGCCGCAATCGGGCGTGGTGCGCCGTCTGCCCGGCCGCGACGGCTGGCAGGCGCAACGCGATGCCTTCATGGCCGGCGCCCTCTTGCCGGTGCCGCAGATCGCGGGGGTTGCGGGGGCGGAACCCGGACCCGTTCCCAGTGCGCGCAGTCTGCGGCTGGCCGACGATCCCTGCCCCCACCGTCAGCGCGGCGGACGGGCCGAGGCGCTGGCCCTGACCGAAAGCTTCCTTGCGCGAAGGGGCGAAGACTACCGCAGCGCCATGTCCTCACCCCTGTCGGGGGAACGCGCCTGTTCGCGCCTGTCGCCGCATCTGGCAACGGGAACGCTGTCGGTGCGCGAAGTGGTGCAGCTGACCGCCGCCCGGCAGGCTGCCCGGCCCGGCGGGCGCTGGGGCGGGGCGCTGGCGAGTTTTCAAAGCCGCCTCGCCTGGCGCGACCACTTCATCCAGAAGCTGGAAGATCAGCCCGATATCGAAACCCGCTGCCTGTCGCGCGCCGCCGAAGGCCTGCGTCCGCGCGACAGTGACGCGGCCCGGTTGGCGGCCTGGGCGGCGGGGGAAACCGGGCTGCCGTTCGTTGATGCCTGCATGCGCTATCTGGCGGCGACGGGCTGGCTGAATTTCCGCATGCGGGCGATGGTGATGGCTGTCGCCTCATATCACCTGTGGCTGGACTGGCGGGCGACAGGGCCGGTGCTGGCGCGGGCCTTCACCGATTACGACCCCGGCATCCACTGGCCGCAGGTGCAGATGCAGTCGGGCGTCACCGCGATCAACACGCCGCGCATCTACAACCCGGTCAAACAGGGGTTGGATCAGGACCCGACGGGCAGCTTCACCCGGCGCTGGTTGCCGGAATTGGCCGCCGTGCCCGACGCCTTCCTGCATGAGCCGTGGAAATGGACCGGCTTCCGCAGCATCGCCGGGCGCCGCTACCCCGAGCCGCTGGTCGATCCGGCCAGCGCCGCCCGGGCCGCG
>JACZKR010000148.1 GCA_014859945.1 Paracoccaceae bacterium
GTCATAGCCTGCGGGGGCATAGGGGTGCAGCCCGCGCGGTGTGACCAGATGCGGCACGCCCTGCCACAGCACGAAGGCGCCTTCGGGCAGGCCGGCGGCGGGGGCCTGATGATGGCGTTGCGCGGCCCTTTCCAGCCGCGCGGCATGCAGCGCCCGGTCGATCCCCCCGGCATCCGCCGGGCCGTGCAGCGCGGACCAGAGCTTGCGGAAGGCGGCATACTCGGCGCGGCGGCATTCGGCGCAGGGCCGGTGCCCGGCGGCGGCCGCCACGGCTTCGTCCAGAAAGAACAGCTCGGTATAAAGACCCGGCTGCATCAGCGGCCGTTTCCGCCCCCGGAAGGCGGTCAGGCAGGTGATCCAGTGCGGATGGCGCCAGCGCGCGCGGCCCAGATGCCCGGCCGCATCATGCAGGCAGCCGCGGTTGCCCATGAACAGCCCCCGCGCCGGATGGGCGATGATCTGGCCGTCAGGCTGCACCCGGTTCTGCCGCGGCATCGCTACCTCATGAAGATCAGCGCCAGCCCCGCCACCGCCAGCGCCGCGCCGCAAAAGCTGATCAGCGTCGGCCGCTGCCCGGTGCGCAGCCACAGAAGCGGCAGGATGATGACCGGCGAGGTGGCCGAAAGCGTGGCGATGATGCCGGTCTTCGACCCCTCCAGCGCGTAAAGGAACAGCGTCATGCCCAGCAGCAGGCCGATCACCGCCGTCACCCCGGTCAGGATCAGCACCGGCCGCGTCACCGGCCCGGCCCGCGCCGGGGCAAAGGGGGTGGCCAGCACGATCCCCATCGCCAGACCCGAGGCGCCCACCCGGATCAGCGAGGCCAGATAGGGATCGGTTCCGGCCACCATCACCGGCCGGGCAATCAGGCTGCCCGCGGCCTGCCCCAGCGCCGCGCCGATGCCGAAAAGCGCCCCCGCCCAGAACAGCCCTCGCGTCTGTTCAAACCGGTGGGCATTGGCGCGCGGCCGGCCAAGGATGGCCACCGCCACGCCAAGCGCCGTCAGGCCGATGCCGGCCACCGCCTGAAACGACAGGTTTTCGCCAAGGAAAGCCCAGCCCAGAACCGCCGCCATCGGCGCATTGGTGGCAAAGATCGCCCCCGCCCGCCGCGGCCCCAGGCGCGCCACGGCGGCAAAGTTGAAGGTGTCGCCCAGAAGG
>JACZKR010000149.1 GCA_014859945.1 Paracoccaceae bacterium
GTTGCGGAATGTGAACCGATCCGGCCTGCTGCGCCTCGTTCAGATACCCCATGATCCCCCCGGTTTTGGCGCAGTCTTGCCCGGCGGGTGCGGCTTGCGCAAGGGTCAGTGGGGGCGGCGCGGCGGCAGGGCAAGGGCCGCCTCAAGCGCGGCCGACGCGGCAAGGACGCCCCGGTCACCGAACATCGGCCCGACAAGCTGAACCCCCACCGGCAGACCGCCCGCGGTAAAGCCGCAAGGCACCGAGGCCGCGGGTTGCTGCGTCAGGTTGAACGGATAGCTGAAGGGCGTCCAGCCCATCCAGCTTTTCGCGGGGTCCGCCCCCTCGGGCATCAGCTGCCCGGCGTCAAAGGCCGGGATCGGCAGGCTGGGCGTGACCAGCAGGTCGAAGCCTTCCATGAAGCTGCGCATCTGGGCCCCCAGTGCCCCGCGCGCCCGTGTGGCGGCCAGGTAGTCGGTCAGCGTGATCTCCTCGGCCGCCTCCAGCACCTCGGCCAGACCGGGGTCAAGCTGGCTGCGGTCGGTCACATGGGCCAGAGCCGCCCCGGCGCCCGCCCACCAGAGGGTGCGGTAGATCTCAAGGGGGTCTTCAAAGCCCGGGTCGGTTTCGGTGATGGTCGCACCGGCATCCGCCATCCGGTCCACCGCGGCGCGGACAAGGGCGGCCACCTCGGCATCCACGGTCGCAAAGCCGAGGGTCGCGGAGAAGGCCACGCGCAGCCCCTTCAGGCTGGCCGCGCCGGGCAGATGGCTGGCCGGGTCATGGGGCAGGGCGTGCCAGTCGCGGGCATCGGGGCGGCTGATCACGTCCAGAAGCAGCGCCGCATCGCGGGCGGTGCGGGTCATCGGGCCGATATGGGCGACGGTCCCGAAGGGCGAAAGCGGCCAGGCCGGCACCCGGCCGAAGCTGGGTTTCAGCCCGTAGATGCCGGTGAAACCCGCAGGAATGCGGATTGATCCGCCGCCATCGGTGCCAAGCGCCAGGGGCGCATAGCCCGCCGCCACCGCCGCCGAAGCCCCGCCCGAAGACCCGCCGGGCGTCTTCGTGATGTCCCACGGGTTGCGGGTGATGCCATGGCGCGGGCTGTCGGTGACGCCTTTCCAGCCGATCTCGGGCGTGGTGGTGCGCGCAAGGATTACCGCCCCGGCCTCACGCAACCTTGCGACGGCGGGGGCGTCGTCGGGCCAGGGCCCGGCTGCATCCACCGTGAACGACCCGCGCAGGCAGGGCTGGCCGCGCGTCAGAAGGAGATCCTTCACCAGCACCGGCACGCCATCCAGCGGCGACAGCGGCCGCCCCGCCTGCCAGCGTGCCGCCGAAAATGCCGCCTGCGCCTGCGCGCCGTCGCCATCAACCAGCGTCAGGGCATTCAGCCGCGGCTCCCACGCCGCGATCTGCGCCAGACAGTCGCTGACCACATCGACGGGCGAAAAGGCCCCGCTGCCGAAGCCCTGCGCCATGTCTTCGGCCGTCAGCCAGTTGAGTTCGCCCATTGCCATCCTCCGTTTCGGATCAGCCTGTGGCGTGCGCGTTGCGGCTGCAAGGCCCCGAGCGCGAGGCGGGCGAAGAATGGCGGGCGGAAATGCAGACGGGGCCCCGAAGGGCCCCGTCGCAACCGGGTAACGGGGGGTCAGCCCTGACGGGCCGCCGCCACCGATTCCTCAAGGATGTTCATCGCTTCGGCAAAGATCGCGTCGGGAATGGTGATCGGCGCCAGGAAGCGGACGACATTGCCGTAAACGCCGCAGGTCAGAAGGATCAGCCCGCGCTTCTGCGCCTCGTTCTTCACGCGGTTGGTGAAGCCGGCGTCGGGTTCCTTCGTCGCCGGATTGGCGAATTCCACCGCCACCATGAAGCCCGGGCCGCGGATTTCGGTGATTTCGGGCGTGGTCGCGCGGATCGCCTCAAGCTTCTGCTTCAGGCGGCTGCCCAACTCGTTGGCGCGGTCGCAAAGCTTTTCCTCTTCGATCACGTCCAGCACGGCATGGGCCGCCGCAATGCCCAAGGGGTTGCCGCCATAGGTGCCGCCCAGGCCGCCCGGATGGGCCGCATCCATCAGGCTGGCCTTGCCGCAGACCGCCGCAATCGGCAGGCCGCCACCCAGACCCTTGGCCATGGTCGTCAGATCGGCCGCCACGCCGTAGCCCTGCATGGCGAACATGTTGCCGGTGCGGGCAAAGCCGGTCTGCACCTCATCGGCGATCATGACGATGCCATGCTCGTCGCACAGCTTGCGGATCGCCTGCACCAGCGATTTCGGCGCCGGGTAGAAGCCGCCTTCGCCCTGCACAGGTTCAAAGATGATCGCGGCCACGCGGCCCGGATCGACATCGGCCTTGAACAGCTTGGTCAGCCCCGCCATCGCGTCTTCGGTCGAGATGCCGTGGACATCCTGCGGGAAGGGGACGTGGAAGACATCGGGCATCATCGCGCCGAAGCCTTTCTTGTAGGGTTCCACCTTGCCGGTCAGCGTCATGCCCATGAAGGTGCGGCCGTGGAAGGCGCCGCCGAAGGCGATGATGGCGCTGCGCCCCGTGGCGATGCGGGCGATCTTGATGGCGTTTTCAACGGCTTCGGCGCCGGTGGTCACGAAAACGGTCTTCTTGGCGAAGTCGCCCGGCACGGCGGCGTTCAGACGCTCGGCCAGACGGATGTAGTTTTCGTAAGGCAGCACCTGATGGCAGGTGTGGGTAAAACGGCTCAGCTGCTCGGCCACGGCGGCCATCACCTTGGGGTGGCGGTGGCCGGTGTTTACCACGGCGATGCCGGCGGCAAAGTCGATATAGCGGTTGCCTTCGATGTCCCAGACTTCCGAGTTCTCGGCCCGGTCGACATAGATCTGGGTCTGCATGCCCACGCCGCGGGAAATGGCCTCGTCACGCCGCTTGGCGACCTCTGCGTTCTTCATGGCTGTCCTCCAGGGGATGTCCGGCGGGCCGTGGCCCGATACGGCGCCATTTGATCAAACTTCGGGCGTCGCTTCAATGGGCGCGGCGCGAATTGATAGGTCCAGTTTGGCACGATGTTCGGTCCAGCCGGGCGCGGTTGGCGCTGGGCGATTCACGCCTTGTTAACCGAGAGGCCGCAGGCTGTCGGGGTTGGCGGGGAGAGTCGGCATGGCGGCACGGGCAAAAGCGAAGGCAGAGGCGGCCGAAGATCCGGTCCTGTGGCTGCGGCTGATCCGGTCGCGGCGGGTTGGCGCGGTGACGTTTCACCGGCTGGTGGCGGAACATGGTGGCGTGGCGGCGGCGCTGGCCGCGCTGCCGGCCGTCGCCAGCGCGGCGGGGGTCGAGAACTACACGGCCTGCCCGGTCGAGGTGGCCCGCCATGAAATGGCGACCGGCCGGCTGGCGGGGGCGCAGCTGTTGCTGTGGGGCCAGCCCGGCTATCCGGCGGCGCTGATGGACCTGCCGGATGCCCCGCCGGTCCTGTGGGCCAAGGGCCGGCTGGACCTGCTGGCGCGGCCGATGGTGGCGCTGGTGGGGGCGCGCAACGCCTCATCTTTGGGCCAGCGCATGGCGCGGCGGCTGGCCGAGGGGCTGGGGGCCGCGGGGCAGGTGGTGGTTTCTGGCCTTGCCCGCGGCATCGACGCCGAGGCGCATCGCGCGTCGCTGGCGACCGGAACGGTGGCGGTGCAGGCCGGCGGCATCGACGTGGCCTACCCCGAGGAAAACGCCGCGCTGATGGCCGAGATCGCGGTGAAGGGCTGCCTTCTGTCGGAACAGCCGCCGGGCTGCCAGCCGCAAACCCGGCATTTCCCGCAGCGCAACCGCATCGTCTCGGGCCTTGCGCGGGCGGTTGTGGTGGTTGAGGCGGCGGCGCGATCTGGCAGCCTGATCACCGCGAAGAACGCGCTGGATCAGGGGCGCGAGGTGCTGGCGGTGCCGGGCCATCCGTTCGACGCGCGCGCCACCGGCTGCAACCAGCTTTTGCGCGACGGGGCGGTGCTGGTGCGTGGGCCCCAGGACGTGCTTGAGGCGATCGGCCATCAGCCCGCCGCCCCGGTGCCGGCCGCTGTGGAAGACCGCGAACTGGCCGCCGCGCATCCGGTGCCCGACCCCTTGCCCGGCCCGGTGCCGCTGCGCCGCCCGCTGTCGGACATCGCGGCGGTGCATGGCCAGATCCTCGCGCGGCTGGGCCCCAGCCCGATGGCCGAAGATCAGCTGATCCGCGATCTGGCCATGCCGCCCGCAACCCTTGCGCCCGCCCTGATCACGCTGGAACTGGAAGGCCGGATCGAACGGCAGGCCGGCGGCCTTCTGGCGCGGGTTGAGCGTGGCCCCGCCTAACCGCGCGGCCCCGATGGCCGGGTGGCAATCCAGGTTCCCATGATCGCCAGCACCACGCCCTGCACCGCCAGAACCGCCGGGCGCAGGCCCAGAACCAGGCTCAGCGCAAAGGCCGCCACCATGGCGATCAGCGCCGCCCGCTTGGCCTTGGGGGCAATCGCCCGGTTTTCACGCCAGTCGCGGATCGCCGGGCCGAAAGTGCGGTGGTTCAGCAGCCAGTCATGCAGCCGGGGCGAGGACTTGGCGAAACAGGCTGCCGCCAGGATCATCAGCGGCGTGGTGGGCAACAGCGGCAGGAAGATGCCCAGCACCCCCAGCGCCACCGACAGAAGGCCGGCCGCAACCCAGACCACCCGCATCAGCGGCGACCCCCGGGGGCGATGGGCAGGGGCGGGCGGGGCAAGGCGGTCTCCTGTCGGGTTACGGCGCCAGACTAGGGCATTTGCACAACGGGCGGAAGGCGCGCTGCCGCCGCAGGCGCAAAGACCCTTTTCTTCACGCCCCCCCGACCCTATAGCGGATCAGCCTGCGGGATGACCCCGCGACCCTGCGAAGGACGCCCATGCGCACGATCACCACGACCGAAGACCTTGCCGCCTTCTGCGAAGCCGCCAAGGCCGCCCCCTATGTCACCATCGACACGGAATTCCTGCGCGAGCGCACCTACTGGTCCAAGCTCTGCCTGATCCAGATGGCCCTTCCCGGTGCCGACGGCGATGCCGTGCTGGTCGACCCGATCGAGGGCGAGGCGATGAGCATGGAGCCGCTCTACGACCTCTTCCGCCACAAGGCGACGGTCAAGGTCTTTCACGCCGCGCGGCAGGATCTGGAAATCTTCTTCGTTGAAGGCAAGGTTTTCCCCGACCCGCTGTTCGACACCCAGATCGCGGCCATGGTCTGCGGCTTTGGCGAGCAGGTCGGCTATGAAACGCTGGTCAAGAAGATCGCCCGCGAAAACCTCGACAAGACCAGCCGCTTCACCGACTGGTCGCGCCGCCCGCTCAGCCAGGCGCAGAAGGACTACGCGCTGGCCGATGTCACGCATCTGCGCGTCATTTACGAATGGATGGCCGGCCAGCTGGCCAAGAACGGCCGGCAGAAATGGGTGGAAGAGGAACTGGCGGTCCTGACCGATCCGGCCACCTACACCGTTCACCCCGATGAAGCCTGGATGCGGATCAAGACGCGCACCTCGTCGGGGCGGTTTCTGGCCATCGTCAAGGCGCTGGCGCGGTTCCGCGAGGAATATGCCCAGACGCAGAACGTGCCCCGTTCGCGGGTGATGAAGGACGATGCACTCCTGGAACTGGCCTCGACCCGGCCGACCTCGATGGAGGAACTGGGCCGGTCGCGTCTGTTGCTGCGTGAGGGCCGCAAGCCCGAGATCGCCGAGGGCATCCTTGCCGCCGTCAAGGTCGGCATGGAGATGAAGCCCGAAGACATCCCGCGCCCCGACAACGGCAAGGAGCAGGCGCAGGTCAACCCGGCGCTGGCCGACCTGCTGCGCGTTCTGCTGAAAGCCAAGTCCGAGGCGCTGGGCGTCGCGCCCCGGCTGATCGCCTCGGCAGCCGATCTGGATGCGATTGCCAGCGGCGGTCGCGATGTTCCGGCCCTGATGGGCTGGCGCGGTGAGGCCTTTGGCGACGACGCGCTGCGGCTGTGCCGGGGTGAGATTGCGCTGTCGGCCAAGGGCAGCGAAGTCCGTGTCGTCCGGCTCTGATCCGCTGCGCGTGGTGCTGATGGGGGTTGCCGGCTGCGGCAAATCCTCGGTCGGGGCGGCGCTGGCACCGCTGGTCGGCGCGCGGTATCTGGATGGTGACGACCTGCACCCGCAGGCGAATATCGACAAGATGAAGGCCGGCATCCCCCTGACCGACGATGACCGCGCGCCCTGGCTGGCCGAGGTCGGCCGGCTTTTGGCGCCTCAGGGGCGGCTGATCGTCGGCTGTTCGGCGCTGAAACGGCGCTACCGCGACATCATCCGCGATGCCGCCGCCGCGCCGGTGGTCTTTGTGCATCTGGCCGGCAGCCGCGAACTGATCGGCGGGCGGATGGCGGCGCGCAAGGGGCATTTCATGCCGGAAAGCCTTCTGGACAGCCAGTTCGCCGCGCTGGAACCGCCGGGGCCGGATGAGGCTTCGGTTCACGCCGATATCGCGCTGCCGCTGGAAACGCTTGTGGCCCGGATCGCTGCCGCGCTGTCAGCGCCGGCTTGAGCGGGAATTCGTCTCACCCCGGACGACGATTTCGCGGACCGGTTCCAGCTTGATGTTCGACAGCGCGATGGCCACCACGATTTCGCGCGAGGGCTGTGTGCCGGCGGGCCAGGGCGCGACGGGCGGGAAGACGCGGAAATCCAGCACCAGAACGCCGTTTTCATCGACGGGCTGGGCGACCAGTTCGGCCTCCCACCAGCCTTGGGTCGGCGGCAGGCCGGTGGCGCGGACGATGGCGCCGCCCTGATAGGGCTCGACCGTCATCGACAGCACCGACAGCACCAGTGACCGGCCCTTGAGGTCTGCGTCCTCGGTGGGGGCTTCCTGCGCCACCACCTCACGCGATTTGCCGAACCAGTTCGAGGGGTTCAGGCGCGAGTCGCGCCAGCCGCCGCAGGCCGAAAGGCCAAGCGCGCAGATCAGGGCAAGGGCGATGGGCAGGCGCATCCGGTGATCCCGTTCTGTTTGTCCTTGGGTAGCCGATGCGCCACGGTTTGAAAAGGCCGCGCGGGCTGGACCTTTCGGCGCGGCGGCATTACCTCACGGGCAGAAGAACGGAGCATCCCATGGCCACCGCCGCCTTCGAAGACATCGCCGAAACCTTCGACTTCCTCGATGACTGGGAAGACCGCTATCGCCATGTCATCGAACTGGGCAAGGCGATGCCGCCCCTGGACGACAGTTTCCGCGCGCCGGCCTACAAGGTGGACGGCTGCGCCAGCCAGGTCTGGCTGCGTCCGGTGATCGGGGCCGGCCGCTTCGACTTTCAGGGCGACAGCGATGCGATGATCGTCCGCGGCCTGATCGCGGTGCTGCACGCGCTTTATTCCGGCCTGCCGGTGGCGGAGGTGGCCCGCGTCGATGCCCCGGCCGAGCTTGCCCGTCTGGGCCTGAACGAACATCTTTCCGCCCAGCGGTCGAACGGTGTCCGGGCGATGGTCGAGCGCATCCGCAAGGTCGCGGCCGAGGCGTGAAGGCTTAGTCGCGAAGTATCTTCGCCATCGGCCGGCCCTTGGCCAGTTCGTCGATCAGCTTGTCGAGATAGCGGATTTCCCGCATCAGCTGGTCTTCGATATTCTCGATCCGGACGCCGCAGATCATGCCGGTGATCGCCGACCGCGCCGGGTTCAGCCGCGGCGCTGTGGCAAAGAAGGTTTCGAAATCAACACCATCGCTGATGGCACGCTGCAGCCCTGCATCATCAAGCCCGGTCAGCCAGCAAATGATCTGATCCACCTCTTCCCGGCTGCGCCCCTTGCGTTCTGCCTTGGTGACGTAAAGCGGATAGACGCTGGCAAAGCTGGTCCGGTAGATGCGATGGGTCATCTGGCGCGCCTCAGACCGTTGCGCAGGCGGCCCTGCACCATTCCAGCGCATCCGCCGACAGGCGCGACCCCAGCTTTTCCAGCACCGCGGCGTGATAGGCGTTCAGCCAGGCGCGCTCTTCACCGTCCAGCATCGCGGTCAGCACCAAGCGCCGGTCGAAGGGCACGAAGGTCAGCGTCTCGAACGCCAGCTGGTCGCGGTGGTCGCCGATCTTCGTCGTCTCTTCCACCACGATCAGGTTTTCCAGCCGGATGCCGAAGGCGCCCTCGCGGTAATAGCCCGGTTCATTCGACAGGATCATCCCCGGCTCAAACGGCACCTCGTTGATCCGGCTCAGCCGCTGCGGGCCTTCGTGGACCGACAGGAACGCCCCCACGCCGTGCCCCGTGCCGTGGTCGAAATCCTGCCCGGCCACCCAAAGGTGATAGCGCGCCAGCGGGTCCAGATCGCGGCCCGACAACCCGCGGGGCCAGCGCGCCCGCGAAATCGCGATCAGCCCGCGCAGGACACGGGTATATTGCAGCCGCGCCTCATCGCCCGGATCGCCCATCGCCACGGTGCGGGTGATGTCGGTCGTGCCGTCCAGATACTGCGCGCCGCTGTCCACCAGCAGCAATTCATCGGTGCCGACCGCGCGGTCCGATTCTTCGGTGACGCGGTAGTGCATGATGGCGCCGTTCGGCCCCGAACCGCAGATCGTGTCAAAGCTGATGTCATGCAGCGCGTTGGTCGCCCGCCGGAAGCCTTCCAGCGCGCGGACCACCGAAATCTCGGTCAGGCTGCTCTGCGGCCGGGCGTCCAGCCAGCACAGGAACTCGACCATCGCGGCGCCGTCGCGCAGATGGGCCTCACGCATGCCGGCAATCTCGGCGGCGTTCTTGCGCGCCTTGGGCAGGCGGCAGGGGTCATCGCCCCAGACCACCGCCACGCCGGCATCTTCCAGCTCACGGCTGACCGCCAGCGGCGCGGTCCCACGGTCCACCCGCACCGGGCCGGGCAGGGTGCGCAAGGCCGGCACAAAAGCCGCCACGGGCCGCAGGCTGACATGCTCGCCCAGTCCCGCGCGCGTGGCGTCATCGAACTTGGCAGCCTCGGCGAACAGGCTGACCCGGCCGTCGTCGTGCAGGATGGCAAAGCCGTGCAGCACCGGATTGCGCGGCACATCCGCCCCGCGCAGGTTCAGAAGCCAGCACAGCGAGTCGGGCAGGGTGATCAC
>JACZKR010000150.1 GCA_014859945.1 Paracoccaceae bacterium
GCCCTGCCCTTCCCGCATGTGCATGCCACCGGGCCGACCAGCCATCATCATGACCACCACCATGACCACCATCACGGGCATGACCATCACCACTATGGCACCGGGGCGGCAGGCGTCTCGGTTCCGGGGCTCAGCCAGACCCGGCTGATCGAGGTGGAAACCGCGATCCTTGCCAAGAACGACGTGATCGCGCTGTCCAACCGCCGCGTCCTGCATGCGCTGGGGGTGCTGGCGCTGAACCTTGTCTCTTCGCCCGGCTCGGGCAAGACCACGCTGCTGTGCAGGACGATCGAGGCCCTGGGCGATGCCCCCCTTGCGGTGATCGAGGGCGATCAGCAGACCTCGGCCGATGCCGACCGCATCCGGGCCACCGGCGCGCGGGCGATCCAGATCAACACCGGCAAGGGCTGCCATCTGGACGCGCAGATGGTCGCCCATGCGATTGACGACCTGCGCCCGCGCACCGGGTCTTACCTCTTCATCGAAAACGTCGGCAACCTGGTCTGCCCCGCCGGCTTCGACCTGGGAGAGGATGCCAAGGTCGCCATCCTTTCGGTGACGGAAGGTGAGGACAAGCCGCTGAAATACCCCGACATGTTCACCGCCGCCCGGCTGGCCATCCTGAACAAGACCGACCTTGCGCCCCATTGCGACGTGGACCTTGACCTGTATGAGGCCAACCTGCGCCGGGTGAACCCGGATATCGAAATCCTGCGCGTCTCGGCCCGCACGGGTGAGGGGATGGCGGAATGGCTGGGCTGGCTGCGTGCCCGGCTGGCGGAGAAGGCCTGATGTCCGCCACCCGCGCCACGGTTCTGCTGGTCGATGATGAACCGCATTCGCTGTCGGCGATGCGGATGGCGCTGGAGGATGAGTTCGACTGCATCACCGCTGCCGATGCCGAGGCGGCGCTGGCGCGGATGGAACAGGAATGGGTGCAGGTGGTGATCTGCGATCAGCGGATGCCCGGCCGCACCGGGGTCGAATTCCTGACCGAACTGCGCGACCGCTGGCCCGAGGCGGTGCGCATCATCATCACCGGCTACACCGACCCCGCCGCCATGGCGCAGGCGATCAACGATGCGGGCATCCACCAGTTCCTGACCAAGCCCTGGCATCCCGATCAGCTGCTGATGGCCGCCCGCAACGGCGCCCGGCTGTTCCAGCTGGCGCGCGACAATGACCGGATGGCGCTTGAGATGCGCTTTCTGGCCTCGACCGCGCAGACCAAGCTGGAAAAGCGCCGCGCCGCGCTGCGCGACGGCATGGGGTTTGAAACCATCCTGCGCGCGCCGCAAAGCCCGATGAACGGCCTTGTCGAAACCGCCCGGCAATTCGCCAGTTTCGACGTGCCGGTGCTGCTGCTGGGTGAGGCCGGAACCGGCCGCGCCCGGCTGGCGCGCGCGATGCACTATGCCTCGCTGCGGTCGGACAAGCCGTTTCACGCCATCAATCTGGCCGGTCTGCCCGACGATCTGGCCATGGTTGAACTTTTCGGCGCCAAGCGCGGCATCCTGCCCGGCGGCGTCAACAAGATCGGTCTGGCGCAGAAGGCCGACCGGGGAACGCTGCTGGTCGAGGGGATCGAACAGGCCTCGCCCGCGCTGCAGCTGGCGCTGTGGCGGCTGGTGGATGAAGGGAGCTACAGCCCCCTTGGCGGGCATGAGATGCAGACGACCAACCTGCGGCTGATCGCCGGTGCCGCGCCCGACCTGCCCGCCCGGGTCGCCGACGGCAAGTTCCGCCCCGGCCTCTACTTTGCGCTGGCCGTGGCCGAACTGACCCTGCCGCCGCTGCGGGCACGGCGCGGCGACATCGCGGTTCTGGCCCAGCATTTCCTGGGCGATCTGGCGGCCACCCATGGCAAGGCGGCCCATGGCTTCACCCCCGCCGCGCTGGAGTTTCTGGAAAACCACGACTGGCCGGGCAACCTGCGCGAGCTTCTGAACGAGGTGACGCGCATGCTGATCTTTGCGCAGGCGCCGCTTCTGGGGGCCGAACTGATCAGCCGCCCGATCCTGCAGGCCCTGCCTTCGGAATCCGGCGCCGACCGCACCGCGCAATCGGTTCTGGTGTCGGACGGCACGCTGAAGGACCGGGTCGAACTGATCGAGATGCGCATTCTGCGCGAAACCCTGACGCGCCACCGCTGGAACAAAAGCCGCGCGGCGGTGGAACTGGGGCTCAGCCGCGTCGGCCTGCGCGCCAAGCTGGACCGTTACTGCATCACCGACCCCTCGGGTCAGGTGCCCGAAGAAGAAGAGGAATAGCCCATGTGCCTTGGCATCCCCGGCAGGATCACCGCCATCACCGACGAGGGCCGCCTGATGGCCATGGCCGAGGTCTCGGGCGTCCGGCGTGAGGTGAACGTCGCCTGCGTCGCCGGCAACGACCTTGGCGCGCTGGTCGGCCAATGGGCGCTGATCCATGTCGGCTTTGCCATGAGCCTGATTGATGAGGATGAGGCCGAAAAGACCCTTCAGGCCCTGCGCGATCTGGGCGAGGCGCAGGAAACCCTTGAACAGATGGCCCTGACCGCCGAGGCGCTGCAATGAAATTCGCATCCGAATTCCGCGATCCCGTCGCCGCCCGCGCCCTTCTGGCCGCCATCGCCGCAAAGGCCGACCAGATCGGCGCGACCCGCGCAAAGCCTGTCCACATCATGGAAATCTGCGGCGGGCATACCCATTCGATCTTTCGCTACGGACTGGACAAGCTGATCCATGAAGGGGTCGAGTTCATTCACGGCCCGGGCTGCCCGGTCTGCGTGCTGCCGATGGCGCGGGTCGATGAATGCGTCGAGATTGCCGAACAGCCGGGCGTCATCTTCACCACCTTCGGCGATGCCATGCGCGTGCCGGGCCACCGCAAAAGCCTGATGCAGGCCAAGTCGGGCGGCGCCGATATCCGCATGGTCTATTCGCCGCTCGACGCGCTGGAGCTTGCCCGCCGCAACCCCGGCCGGCAGGTGGTGTTCTTCGGGCTGGGGTTTGAAACCACCACCCCCTCGACCGCGCTGTCCATTCAGCAGGCCGCGCGTGAGGGGCTGACCAATTTCAGCGTCTTCTGCAACCACATCACCGTGCCCGAACCGATCCGCGCCCTGCTGGACGATCCCGACATGGTGCTGGACGGCTTTATCGGGCCGGGCCATGTCTCGATGGTCATCGGTATCCACCCTTACGATTTCATCGCGCGGGATTACGGCAAGCCGCTGGTCGTCGCGGGGTTCGAACCGACCGACCTTCTGCAATCGGTGCTGATGGTGCTGACCCAGATCGCCGAAGGCCGCGCGGCGGTGGAAAACCAGTATGCCCGCGTGGTGCCCGAACACGGCAACCCGGTCAGCCTGGCCGCCATCGCCGATGTCTATGAACGCCGGCCCAGCTTCGAATGGCGGGGCCTGGGTGAGATTGACGCCAGCGGCCTGCGCATCCGGCCGAAATACGCCGCCTTCGACGCCGAAGAGAAATTCGGCATCGGCTATGCCGCCGCCAGCCGCGATGTGCCCGAGATCGAAGGCTGCGCCTGTGGTCAGGTGATGACCGGCAAGCTGAAACCCACCGGCTGCCCGCAGTTCGGCAAGGGCTGCACCCCGGAAATGCCCTTGGGCGCGCTGATGGTGTCGTCGGAAGGCGCCTGCGCCGCCTACTGGCAATATGCCGGCGCAAGGGTGGCGGCGGAGTGACCGGATTTTGGCCGAAAATCCGCTGCCCGGGCTTTCGGCGAAAGCCCGGGCCAAACCACCGGACGAGGACAGAATGACCCTGCGCGATACCCATGTGACAATGGCCCACGGCGGCGGCGGGCGGGCCATGCGCGACTTGATTGATGAGGTCTTCACCGCAGTCTTCCGGCCCCCCGGAACCGAGGATCAGGCCCGGCTGATGGCCGAGGCCCTGCAGGAACCCGGCGCGCGGCTGGCCTTCACCACCGACAGTTTCGTGGTGACGCCGCTGGAGTTTCCCGGCGGCGACATCGGCAAGCTCGCGGTCTGCGGCACGGTGAATGACCTTGCGGTGGGCGGCGCGCGGCCGCTGTGGCTGTCGGCCGCCTTCATCATCGAAGAGGGCTGCGAGATCGCACTTCTGCGCCGCATCGTCGGCTCGATGGCGGCCGAGGCGGCGCTGGCCGGGGTGCGGATCGTCACCGGCGACACCAAGGTGGTCGAACGCGGCAAGGGCGACGGCGTCTTCATCACCACCGCCGGCATCGGGGTGATCCCCCCGGGGGTTGAGGTCGGCGCCGCGCGGATCCGCCCCGGCGATGCGGTGATTGTCAACGGCGTCCTTGGCGACCACGGGGCGACGATTCTGGCCGCACGCGGCGATCTGGCGCTGTCGGCCGATCTGGAATCCGACTGCGCCGGGCTGGGCCATCTGATGCAGGCGGCCCTTGCCGCCGCGCCCGGGCTGTCGGCGGCGCGCGACTGCACGCGGGGCGGGCTGGCCTCGGCCCTGAATGAAATGGCGGCCGAAGCGGGGGTGGCGGTCGAGATCGACGAAACCCGGCTGCCGCTGCGCCCCGAGGTGGCCGGCGTCTGCGAGATTCTGGGCCTCGATCCGCTTTACCTTGCGAATTAGGGCCGGCTGGTGCTGTTCTGCCCGGCGGATCAGGCCCCTGCCGTGGTGGCCGCCCTGCGCGCCCTGCCCCATGGCACCGGCGCCTGCATCATCGGCACCACGCTGGCCGGGCCGCCGGGCCGGGTGACGCTGCGCACGGCCTTCGGAGGGGCGCGGCTGGTCGACATGCTGATCGGCGAGCAGTTGCCGCGCATCTGCTGAGCCCGCGTCTCAGCCCCGCGGCGCTGCCGCCCGCCGCAGCCGGTCGTTGATCGCCCGGCCAAGGCCGGTTTCGGGGATGGGGGCCACCGCGATATGGCCGCCGGGGCCGGCCAGCCGGTCAGCCTCACGCAACAGATGGAAAAGGCCCGCCGCCGCTTCGACCAGATCGCCCGAGGGCGACAGGTTCAGCGCCGCCGGGCCGCGGCCGAAGCCCAGAAGGACTTCACCCGGCATCGTCGCGCCGGCGTTCAGCCGCAGCGATGCCGCCGGGGCGTAATGGCTGGCCAGTTGCCCCGGCGCGCTGGGTTTCGCGGCATCGCCGCCAGCTGACAAGGGGCCCAGCATCGCCTCCAGCGCCTCGGCCGGGATACCGCCCGGGCGCAGCAGCGCGGGCGCGCCATCCAGCCCCAGGA
>JACZKR010000151.1 GCA_014859945.1 Paracoccaceae bacterium
GTGGTGCGGGCCGGCTACCGGCGCGGGCTGGACCTTGGGCGGATCGTGGCGGCCTTCTTCATCGTCTGGGATCATGCCCATGCGCCGGGCTGGCAGATCGGCTATCTGGCGCTGGCGCTGTTTCTGTTCCTGACCGCCTTTCTGGCCGTGCAAAGCTATGACCGGCGGCCCGGCCCCGGCTTCTGGCAGAAGCGGGCGGTGCGGCTGCTGATGCCGTGGCTGTTCTGGTGCGCCTTCTACCGCGTGGTGTACGAGGTGATTTCGGACGAACCCTTCCGGCTGTTGTCCGATCCGTTGACCCTGATCACCGGGTCGTATTTCCACCTGTGGTTTCTGCCCTTCACCGCGATCTGGCTGGTCAGCGTGCCGATGATGTCGCGCCACATCACCAACCGGCGCCGTCTGGCGCTGGTGCTGGCGGTGTTCGTGGCGGCCTCGGTGCCGATGGGGCTGGTTCATGCCCATCAGGCGTTTGAGATGCCGGTGGTGCAATGGGCCTATTCGCTGCCGTTGTTCCTTCTGGGCGGGCTGCATGCCGTGGCGCTGCGGCTGAATGCCGGCTGGATGACCTGGACGGCCGCCGCCCTGCTCAGCGCCATCCTTGTGGCGCTTTACCCGACGTTCTGGGCCGGACAGGCCATTCTGGCGCTGGCCGCCTTCACCCTGCTCTGGCATCTGCCGATCCGCGGCAGCTGGCCCACCACCGCGGCGGGCTATGCCTTTGGCGTCTACCTGCTGCACCCGTTCTTCATGCTGGTGGCCTTCAAGCTGCTGGGCACCGACATGAACCCCATCACCGGGGCGCTGTTCACCTTTGTCGCCGCCGTCGCCGCGACCGAGGTCATTCACCGCACGCCGGTCCTGAACCGCTTCGCCTGACCGTCCGCTCAGCGCTGGCGGCCCGCCGCCCTTTCCCGCATCGAGATATAGGTGGCGCAGCCGATCAGGATGCCGACGCCGAGGAATGTCCAGCCATCGGGGAAATCCCTGAAGAAGATGAGACCCATAAGAACCGAAGTTACCATCTCGGTATAGGCCAGCGGCGCCAGAAGCGAGGCCTCGGCATGGTCATAGGCCCGCACGATCATCAGATGCCCAAGATTGGCGATCAGCGCCAGCAGAGCCAGCAGGACCCACTCGGTCGCATCCGGCGCGCGCCAGACAAAGGGCACAACCAGCGACAGCAGCACCCCGCCGATCAGGCTGGTCTGAAAGGTCGTCACCACCGCATGGGCCCGCCCGGCAATCGCCCGCGTCATCACCAGATAGCTGGCCAGAAGCGTGCCCGAGGCCAGCGCCAGCAGGCTGCCGGGGTTCAGCGCCACGAAACCGGGGCGGATGATGATCAGCGTGCCGACAAAGCCCACCGCCACCGCCGCCCAGCGGCGCGGCCCCACCCTTTCGCGCAGTACCAGCGCCGACAGGATGGTCACCACCAAAGGGTTGACGAAAAAGATCGCCAGCGCATCGGCAATCGGCAGGGTCTTCAGCGCCAGAAAGAAGCAGAAGGTCGCCCCCGCCAGCAACGCCGCCCGCGCCGCGTGATAGGCCGGCCGGTCCGGCACCAGCGCCGCCGGTCCGGCGATGCGC
>JACZKR010000152.1 GCA_014859945.1 Paracoccaceae bacterium
CGATGCCGTTTTCATCGGCCAGCATCAGGTTCTGGCTGGGCGCCACGAACAGCCGCCCCGCCTCGATCGCCTCGGCCACGCTGCCCGAGGTCATCAGCCGGATCGCCGCCGTCATCGAGGTGTCGGCGCCGGAAAGCGCCGTCCAGGACAGCGCCGCCACATGGCCCGCCGGCGTCACGCTTTGCAGGTCGTAATGGGTGCCGGGCAGGATGGGGCCGCTTTCGCTCCACCTTTGGGTGATGGTGACGGGGGCGGCATCCTTGATGGTGATGATGGTGCGCCGCGTCTCGAAGGGTTTCGGGCCGTCGGGCGTCAGATATTCCTCGGGGTTGTCGGGGTTCACCCGTTCGATCACCACGTCCTGGTCGTCAAGGTAGCTTGAGGTCAGGCCCCAGCCCAGCTTTTCGCTGCGGCCGACCAGCACCACCGGCATCCCCGGAATCGTGCCGCCGATCACCCCGCCGGTGGGCAGTTGCAGCCGCGCCAGATACCAGATCGACGGCGCGGTCAGCCCCAGATGGGGATCATTGGCCAGCAGGCTGCCGCCCGCCGCCGACCGCCCCGGCATCGCCGCCCAGGCATTCGAAGCCCCCGCGAAAGGCGCCGAATGGAAGGGCGACAGGGGGTCATCGACATAGGCCATCTTTTCCCGCGCGGGCGGGGCGAAGGTGCCGGGCATCAGGCTGCCATACTGCGGCAGTTCGGCGACGGCGGGGTTCGGATCATCGGCCAGAAGATCGGCCAGACGTTCAGGCGACAGGATCAGCGACAGCTGTGCCCGCTGCACCTCATCCTCCAGATGGGCCGAAAGCTGCAGCGCCATCAGCTTCATGATCGCCACGGAATCGGCCGGCGACCATGCGGCGATCTCGTTGGAGAAGAAGAAGAACTCGGGCGCCCCCCGGCCGCGCGCGCCGGCGTTCACCTGACCGATCCAGGCGTTGACCCCGGCGGCATAGGCGGCCAGCGCGGCTTTTGTACGATCGTCCTGTGCCTCGACCGAGGATTTGGCCAGGGTGTAAAGGTCAAGCCGGCGCAGAAGCTCATCAATCTTGACCGTGCGCTGGCCGAAGATTTCCGACAGCCGGCCCTGCGCGGTGCGGCGGAACATCGTCATCTGCCACAGCCGGTCCTGCGCATGGACGAAACCCAGCGCAAAGAAGGCATCCGCCTCGGTTCCGGCGAAGATATGCGGCACGTTGTTGTTGTTGCGCAGGATTTCGACCGGCGCCGTCAGGCCCTCCAGCGTGAAATCCTCATCATAGTCGGGCAGCGAGCGCGAGAGGATCCAATAGGCCAGCGCCGTTCCCGCAAGGCCCAGAACGATCAGCCCGGTGAAGATGCGCAGAAGCCAGCGGAAGGCGGTGACCATCGGGGTCTCCTTGACGGCGGAAGTGCGATGCCTTCCTAGTCCAAACCCGGTGAAGCGGCAATGCGAAGGGACGGCGGCATGGCAAAGGTGGCATTTCTGGGTCTGGGCGTGATGGGCTTTCCGATGGCGGGGCATCTGGCCGCCAAGGGCCATGAGGTGACGGTCTGGAACCGCAGCCCCGCCAAGGCCGAAGCCTGGGTGGCCCGCCACGGCCATGCCCGTGCCGAAACCGCCGCCGCGGCCGCGCGGGGGGCCGAGTTCGTCATGGCCTGCGTCGGCAATGACGACGATCTGCGGCAGGTCTGCACCGGGGCAGAGGGCGCCTTTGCCGGCATGGCGAAGGGCGCGGTCTTTGTCGACCACACCACGGTTTCGGCCGGCGTCACGCGAGAGCTTGCGGCAATCGCCGCCGGGCAGGGCATTGGCTATGTCGATGCGCCGGTGTCGGGCGGGCAGGCGGGGGCGGAAAACGGCATCCTCTCGGTGATGTGCGGCGGTGCCGAGGCCGACTATGCCGCGGCCGAGCCGGTGATCGCGGCTTATGCCCGGATCTGCCGCCATCTCGGGCCGGTCGGGGCGGGGCAGCTGGCCAAGATGATGAACCAGATCTGCATCGCCGGCCTGATGCAGGGCCTGTCCGAAGCGCTGGCCTTTGGCCAGAAGGCGGGGCTTGACGGCGCCGCGGTGGTTGAGGTCATCAGCCAGGGCGCCGCCGGGTCTTGGCAGATGGTCAACCGCCACAAGACCATGCTGGAAGACCGTTTCGATTTCGGCTTTGCGGTGGACTGGATGCGCAAGGACCTGAAAATCTGTCTGGAAACCGCCGACCAGATCGGCGCCGCCCTGCCGGTGACCGCTTTGGTCGATCAGTTCTACAAGGATGTGCAGCTGATGGGCGGCGGGCGGAACGATACCTCCAGCCTGATCCGCCGGCTGCGCTAGGGGCGCCGGCGCAGGTGGCGGTGCAGCACCAGCCCCGCCACCCCGGCCAGCCCCGCCAGGATCAGCCAGTGATG
>JACZKR010000153.1 GCA_014859945.1 Paracoccaceae bacterium
GGCGCCGCCGTGGGGGTGGTGTTGCCGGATTCCCGGGCCGGGCCGGAAACATAACAGGGCCACGCCCGACAGGGAGACGAGAATGAAAGACACCATCACCGATGGCATGCTGCATCCCGCCGCGTGCATGTATGCCGAGGAAGTGCGCGCCGGCCAGCTGAGCCGCCGCGAGTTCCTGGCGCGTTCGACGGCGCTTGGCGTCTCGGCCGCGGCGGCCTATGCCCTGATCGGCATGGATGCGCCGGCCTTCGCGCAGGATGCCCCGAAATCGGGCGGCACGCTGCGCATGTCCATGGAAACCAAGGGCCTGAAAGACCCGCGCACCGCCGACTGGAGCCAGATTGCCAACGTCACCCGCGGCTGGCTGGAATATCTGGTCGAATACAACAACGACGGCTCGATCCGCGGCATGCTGCTGGACTCGTGGGAAGCCAATGCCGACGCGACCGAATTCACCCTGAAGGTGCGTTCGGGCGTGAAGTGGAACAACGGCGACGATTTCACCGCCGATGACGTGGCCCACAACCTGACCCGCTGGTGCGACGGCAGCGTCGAAGGCAACTCGATGGCCGGCCGGATGGCCAGCCTGATGAATGCCGAAACCAAGTCGGCGGCCGAAGGCGCGATCACCGTGGTCGATCCTCTGACCGTGAAGCTGAAGCTGAACGGGCCGGACATCACCATCATCGCCGGCATGGCCGACTATCCGGCGGCGGTCGTTCACAAATCCTATGACAACGGCGATCCGGCCGCCTCGCCCGGGACCGGCCCCTACCTGCCGACCACCGTCGAGATCGGCGTGAAGGTCGTCCTGACCAAGAACGCCGATCACACCTGGTGGGGCACCGCGGTTTACGGCGGCCCGTACCTCGATGAGATCGTCTATGTCGATCTGGGCACCGACCCCTCGGCCGAAGTGGCTGCGGCCGGCTCGGGCGAGATTGATGCGACCTACCAGTCGACCGGCGAATACATCGACCTGCTGGACGGTCTTGGCTGGTCCAAGTCCGAAGCCGTGACCTCGGCGACGCTGGCGGTGCGCTTCAACCAGCTGGCCGAAGAATACAAGGACGTCAACGTCCGCGCCGGTCTGGTGAAATGCGTCGACAACGCCGTGGTGCTGGAGCTGGGCTATTCGGGCCTTGGCACCGTGGCCGAAAACCACCATGTCTGCCCCATCCACCCGGAATATTTCGCCCTGCCCCCGCTGGTCACCGATCCGGCCGCCGGCGCGCAGATGGTGAAGGATGCCGGCATGGGCGACCATGAGTTCGAGCTGATCTCGCTGGACGACGCCTGGCAGGCCGCGACCTGCGACGCGGTTGCCAACCAGATCCGCGACGCCGGCCTGAAGATCAAGCGCACCGTGCTGCCGGGTTCGACCTTCTGGAACGACTGGACCAAGTATCCCTTCTCGGCGACCGAATGGAACATGCGGCCCCTGGGCGTGCAGGTTCTGGCGCTGGCCTACCGCACCGGCGAAGCCTGGAACGAAAGCGCCTTCTCGAACGCCGAGTTCGACGAAACGCTGGGCAAGGCCATGGCCATCGCCGACGCGGCCGAACGGTCCAAGCTGATGGAGCGGGTCGAGCAGATCATGCAGGAACAGGGCGTGATGGTGCAGTCCTACTGGCGCTCACTTTACCGCCATGTCGATCCCAAGGTGAAGGGCGCCGACATGCACGCGACCTTCGAACATCACCACTACAAGTGGTGGATCGACGCCTGATTCAGGCCAGACCCGGGGGGCGCCCGCCGCCCCCCGGCACTTCTTTCGCCCGCACTGCCCGCCACCTCTCCTGATCAGGGAAAGGCCGCCACATGCTATCTTTCGTGCTGCGCCGCATCGGGGTGATGGCCCTGACCGCCATTGCGCTGACCTTCATCGTCTTCTACCTGACGAACCTGCCACCAAACCTTGAAAAGCTTGCGAAATCCGAAGGTTCGGTCCGGATGGCCGATGATGCGGTGGCAAGCTGGCTGGAACGCAACGGCCATACCGGGCCGATGCTGGTGCGCTATGGCCAGTGGCTGGGCGTGGTGCCCGGCTGGACGCGCGAGGAAGACGGCGTGACCACCGGCCGCTGCATTCCGCGTGGCACCGACCCGGCCACCGCCCCGCGCTATTGCGGCATCCTTCAGGGGCAATGGGGCTATTCGACGGTCTTCAAGGCGCCGGTCGTCACCATGCTGGGCCGCTCGCTTGGCCATACGGCCTGGCTGATGCTGGCGGTGATGCTGGTCATGGTGCCTTCGGCGCTGGCGCTTGGCGTGCTGTCGGGGATGCGCGAAGGCTCACGCCTTGACCGGGTGCTGTCGACCTTCGCCATCGCCACCACGGCAACGCCGGAATATGTCTCGGGCGTGGTGTTCGTGGCGCTTTTCGCCTCGGCCACGGCGGGCATCTCGCCGCTCCTTGCCGAATGGGGGCTGATCTCGGGCAAGACGCTGTTCCAGGGCACCGCCACCAGCGCGATGGAGGACATCACCTTCTGGAACTTCGCCCTGCCGGTCATGACCATCGCGCTTTACGGCATCGGCTATATCGCCCGGATGACCCGCGCCTCGATGACCGAGGTGATGACGGCGCAATACATCCGCACCGCGCGGCTGAAGGGCGCCAGCTTCCGTCAGGTGGTGGTGCGCCACGCGCTGCGGAACGCGCTGATCGCGCCCTTCACCGTGATCATGCTGCAGTTCCCCTGGCTTCTGAACGGCGTGGTGATCGTGGAAACGCTGTTCAACTACAAGGGCTTCGGCTGGACGCTGGTCCAGGCCGCCGGCAACAACGACATCGACATGCTTCTGGCCTGTTCGGTGGTCGCCGTCTTCGTCGTTCTGGTGACGCAGCTGATCTCGGATATCGGCTATGTCTTCCTGAACCCCCGTATCCGTCTGGCCTGAGGAGAGCGCCGCATGGAAGACCTCTCCTGGGGCATGATCATCGTCAAGGGGCTGGGCCGGTTCTGGCCGGTCTGGCTGGCGCTGGCCGCAACGTTCCTGATCTCGCACCGTTTCCGCCGCCGCCTTGGGCTTTACGGCAAGCTCTTTGACAGCCCGGTGGGCATGGCGGGCTTTGCCATCGTGATGTTCTGGGTCTTCACGGCCTTCTTCGCCGACATGATCATCACCCATGACCCGCTGTCACAGCTGTCGGGCATGAAGAACAAGCTGCCCGGCACCGCCCTGACCAACCCGGCCGAGGGCGCCTATCCGTGGTATCTGTTCGGCGGCGACCATCTGGCGCGCGATGTCTTCAGCCGCATGGTGATGGGCGCGCGCCGCGTGCTGCAGATCGCCCCGGCCGCCACGCTGTTCGCCTTCATGGTCGGCATCTCGCTGGGCCTGCCGGCGGGCTATTTCGGCGGCAAGCTGGATACGCTTTTGTCCTTCGTGGCGAACCTTGTTCTGGCCTTCCCGGTGATCCTGCTGTTCTACCTGCTGGTGACGCCGGAAATGGTGCAGACCGGCATCCCGATCTACCTTGCGGCCTTCCTCTTCATCTTCCCGATCCTGTTCCTGACCGTGCTGTGGAACAGCCGCTACTTCATGGTCCCCGCCCGGCGGAACCTTTATGTCGGCGTGACGCTGGTCATCGGGCTCTGGGCCTATTCGGGGCTTGCCTTCAACGCCGATCCGACCGGCATCTGGTCGATGGACCCGAACCTGCTGAACGTCTTCGTCTCGGTGGTCTTCGTGAACTCGCCCGGCGTCTTCCGCATCGTCCGCGGCATGGTGATGGACATCAAGGCGCGCGACTATGTGGCAGCCGGCCAGACCCGGGGCGAAGGCCCGTGGTACATCATGCTGTGGGAAATCCTGCCCAATGCCCGCGGGCCCCTGATCGTCGATTTCTGCCTGCGCATCGGCTACACCACGATCCTTCTCGGCACGCTGGGCTTTTTCGGCCTGGGCGTCAGCCCCGAAAGCCCCGACTGGGGATCGACCATCGACGATGGCCGCCGCCTTCTGAACATCTTCCCGCACCCCGCCCTTGTCCCCGCGCTCGCGCTGATGAGCCTGGTCCTTGGCCTGAACCTGCTGGCCGACGGGTTGCGCGAAGAAAGCCTGAAAGACTGATGCCCGCCCCGGCTTTCATCTGTCCCTAAATATCCCGGGGGTCCGGGGGCTGGCCCCCGGTCCCGCATTCTTTCCCCGCGCGAGGCCCGCCATGACGAACTGGGATCCCAGCAAACCCATCCTCGAGATCGAGAACCTCTCGATTTCCTTCTTCACCCGCCTGCGCGAGATTCCGGCGGTGATGGACTTCTCCTGCACCGTCATGGCCGGTGAGGCGATGGGGCTCGTGGGCGAATCGGGCTGCGGCAAGTCCACCGTGGCGCTGGCGGTGATGCGCGATCTGGGCAAGAACGGCCGGATCACCGCGGGCCGCATCCTGTTCAAAGGCCGCGATCTGGTGACCATGTCGGATGAAGAGCTGCGCCAGATCCGCGGCTCGGAAATCGCGATGATCTATCAGGAGCCGATGGCCAGCCTGAACCCTGCGATGAAGATCGGCGCGCAGCTGGCCGAAGTGCCGATGATCCATCAGGGCATGGGCAGGGATGAGGCGTGGAAGCTTGCCCGGCAGATCGTGGCCGATGTGCGCCTGCCCGACCCCGACCGCATCATCAACGCCTATCCCCATCAGCTTTCCGGCGGTCAGCAGCAGCGCATCGTCATTGCCATGGCGCTGATGTCGAAGCCGGCGCTGCTGATCCTGGACGAACCCACCACGGCGCTCGATGTGACGGTCGAGGCCGGGATCGTCGATCTGGTCAAGGATCTGGGCGAGAAATACGGCACCTCGATGCTGTTCATCAGCCACAACCTTGGGCTGGTGATGGATGTCTGCGACCGGCTGTGCGTGATGTATTCCGGTGAGGCGGTGGAAACCGGCGCGGTGACCGAGGTGTTCGACACCATGCGCCATCCCTATACCCAGGCGCTGTTCCGCTCGATCCCGCTGCCCGGGGCCGACAAGAACTCGCGCCCGCTGATCTCGATTCCCGGCAACTTCCCCCTGCCCCACGAACGCCCGCAGGGCTGCAACTTCGGGCCGCGCTGCGACTATTTCCAGAAGGGCCGTTGCGACGCCGCGGAAATCGCCATGTCCGGGGTGCCCGGCGGCGACCGCCACGCCAGCCGCTGCCTGAAATGGGCCGAGATCGACTGGTCCGCCCCGCCCAAGGCCCGCGTCTCGAAGGAGAAGGTGCCGGTGGGCGAGATCGTCCTGAAGATGGACGATCTGAAGAAATACTACTCGGTCTCGGGCAGCGCCTTTGGCGGCGGCAGCCGCAAGGTCGTCAAGGCCAACGAAACCCTGTCGTTCGAGGCGCGCGAGGGCGAGACGCTGGCCATCGTCGGCGAAAGCGGCTGCGGCAAATCCACCTTCGCCAAGGTGCTGATGGGGCTGGAAACCGCGACCTCGGGCCAGATCATGCTGTTCGATGAGAATGTGCAGTCCACCCCGATCCAGAAGCGCAACACCGATACGGTGTCCAAGGTGCAGATGGTGTTCCAGAACCCGTTTGACACGCTGAACCCCTCGATGAACGTCGGCCGGCAGATCATCCGCGCGCTGGAAATCTTCCGCTACGGCGGTTCTGACGCCGAACGCCATGCCCGGATGCTGGAGCTTCTCGATCTGGTGAAACTGCCCCGCGCCTTCGCCGAGCGCATGCCGCGCCAGCTGTCGGGCGGGCAGAAGCAGCGCGTCGGCATCGCCCGCGCCTTCGCCGGCGGCGCCAAGGTGGTGGTGGCGGATGAGCCGGTCTCGGCGCTGGACGTCAGCGTGCAGGCCGCCGTGACCGACCTTCTGATGGACATCCAGCGCGAGAACCGCACGACGCTTCTGTTCATCAGCCATGACCTTTCGATCGTGCGCTATCTGTCCGACCGGGTGATGGTGATGTATCTGGGCCATGTGGTCGAGATGGGGACTACCGATCAGGTCTTCAGCCCGCCCTACCACCCCTATACCGAGGCGCTTCTGTCGGCCGTGCCGATTGCCGATACCCATGTGGAACGCAAGCGCATCGTGCTGGAAGGCGACATCCCCTCAGCCATGAACCCGCCGCCGGGCTGCCCGTTCCAGACCCGCTGCCGCTGGAAATCGCAGGTGCCGGGCGGGCTTTGCGAACGCGAGGTGCCGCCGGTGCAGGTGCTGGAGGGCGGCCACCAGATCAAGTGCCATCTGGACCGCGAGGTGCTGGCGCGGATGGAGCCGGTGATCAAGATCGCGGCGGAGTAAACGATCCTTCGCCGAAGGATCGTTCTGGCGGATTTTCTTCGAAAATCCGTTACTTGCGGGCGGCCTTCTCGGCGATCCCCGAAGTGCCTTCGCGCCGGTCCAGTTCGGCCAGAACCGCCTCCAGCGTCAAGTCGCGGGCGGCCAGCATGACCAGCAGGTGATAAAGCACATCCGCCGCCTCGGCGGTCAGCCGCTCACGGTCGCCCTTCACCGCTTCGATGATCGCCTCGATGGCCTCTTCGCCGAATTTCTCGGCGCATTTCTCGGGGCCCTTGGCCAGAAGCTTGGCCGTCCATGAGGTTTCGGGGTCGGCGCCTTTGCGGGCGGCGATGGTGGCGTAAAGGCGGGACAGGGTTTCGCCGCTCATGCCGCCGCCTCGTTTCTTGCGGCGACATAGGCGCGCAACTGCTGCATCACCGCGGTCTGCGCGGCGTCATCGGCAAAGGCGCTGGCCGGCACCGAGAAGAACTCCATCTCGCCCACCAGGATCAGCAGGCCGTCGCGGCCCGGGATCACGTCCAGCACCGCCCGCCAGTCCACGGTCGTGCGGACGAGCGGTGTCGAAATCGTCAGGCCGTCGCTGTCGGCCAGAAGCTCGGTCGGGCCCTGCCGCAACCGTCCCTGATCGACAGCCCGCCATATGCGCGCCCGGGCCCGCAGTCCGGTCCAGATCATCAGTCCGGCACCGCCGAAGAGGACCAGAAGGAGGAGCGGCGCCGAATATCTCGCCAGCGCGGGTGCCTGGCGCTGAAGCACCAGCATGGTGACATAGAGGACGATCACGAAGATCAGATAGATCAGCATCCAGTTCCGCATGTAGCCGGGAAGCACCCTCTTGCGCGTCACCGCGCAGGCCGCCTTGTTGTCATATCCCGCCAGATCATAGGTCAGGCGGAGAGGCGCTGTGGTCATGTCATCCTCACCGGAATGCCCGCCGCGGCCATATGGGCCTTGGCCTGGGCGATGGTATAGGTGCCGAAGTGGAAGATCGAGGCGGCCAGCACGGCCGAGGCATGGCCCTCGGTGACGCCTTCGACAAGGTGGTCGAGCGTCCCAACCCCGCCCGAGGCGATCACCGGCACATCGACGGCATCGGCGATGGCGCGGGTCAGGGGCAGGTTGTAGCCGCCCTTGGTGCCGTCGCGGTCCATGCTGGTCAGCAGGATTTCCCCCGCCCCCCTGGCCGCCACCAGACGGGCGAATTCCACCGCGTCGATGCCGGTGGGCTTGCGGCCGCCATGGGTGAAAATCTCCCACCGGCCGGGCGCGACGGTTTTCGCGTCAATCGCCACGACGATGCACTGGCTGCCGAAGCGGTCGGCGGCTTCGGCCACCACATCGGGGTTGGCGACGGCGGCCGAGTTGAAGCTGACCTTGTCGGCCCCGGCCAGCAGCAGCGCGCGCACATCCTGATGCGTCCGCACCCCGCCGCCGACGGTCAGCGGCATGAAGCACTGCTCGGCGGTGCGGGTGACCAGATCGAACATCGTGCCGCGGTTTTCGTGGGTGGCGTGGATGTCGAGAAAGCACAGCTCATCCGCGCCGGCGGCGTCATAGGCACGCGCCGCCAGAACCGGATCGCCGGCGTCGATCAGGTTGACGAAGTTCACGCCCTTGACCACGCGGCCATCGGCGACATCAAGGCAGGGGATGATGCGGGTTTTCAGCATGGCGCGACCCTAGCGGCTTCGGGGATGCGGCGGAAGGGGGCGCTGCCCCCCTTGGCCTTCGGCCAATTCCCCCCGGGATATTTGGGGACAGATGAAATCAGCCGCGCAGCGCGGCCAGGGCGGCGGCAAGGTCGATCGCGCCGTCATAAAGCGCGCGGCCCGAGATGGCGCCGGCGATGACGCCGGTGTCGCGCAAAGCGATAAGGTCTTCCATGCGGCTGACGCCTCCGCTGGCGATGACGGGGATGGAAACGGCGCGGGCCAGCGCCTCGGTCGCCTCGATGTTCGGGCCCTGCATGGCGCCGTCGCGGTCGATGTCGGTGTAGATGAGCGCGGCGACGCCGGCATCTTCAAAGCTGCGGGCAAGGTCGGTGGCTTGCACCGTGGTTTCGGTGGCCCAGCCCTTGGTGGCGACAAAGCCCTTGCGGGCGTCGATGCCCACGGCCACCTTGCCGGGGAAGGCGCGGGCGGCTTCGCGCACCAGCGCGGGGTTTTCCACGGCGACCGTGCCCAGGATCACGCGGGCCAGACCCTTTTCCAGCCACATGGCGATGGTCGCCATGTCGCGGATGCCGCCGCCCAGCTGGGCGGGAACCGTGACGCGGGCAAGGATCGCCTCGACCGCGGCGGCGTTCACCGGCTGGCCGGCGAAGGCGCCGTTCAGATCGACCAGATGCAGCCATTCACAGCCCGCCGCCTGGAATTTTGCCGCCTGTGCGGCCGGGTCGTCGCCGAAGACGGTGGCGGCCGACATCTCGCCGCGCAACAGGCGGACGCACTGGCCGTCTTTCAGGTCGATGGCGGGATAAAGGATCATGGCGGCCTCCGTCGCGGGTCGCGCCCCCTTTGGCACGGGCCGCGCGGCCGGGCAAGGGCGTGGCGACCCCACGTCACGCTTGATCGGAGGGCCGGGCCTGACGGATGATCGCCGCGAGGAACCCGGGAGGAGGACGCCCACCATGAAGAAACTGATTCTCGCTGCGCTGTTTGCCCTTGGCGCCGGCGCGGCCAGCGCCGATCCGCTGGAAGGTCTGTGGCAGACCGAAGTCGATGACGGCGCCTATGCCCATGTCAAGATCGCCCCCTGCGGCCCGGCGCTCTGCGGCATCATCGCCAAGACCTTCAAGGACGGCGCCGAATATAAGTCGGAAAACCTTGGCAAGAAGCTGGTGATCGACATGGTGCCGCAGGGCGACGGGGCCTATGAAGGCTCGGTCTGGCGGCCGTCGAACGACAAGATCTATTACGGCACCATCGCTCTGAACGGCAACAAGCTGAAGCTGTCGGGCTGCGTCGCCGGCGGTCTGATCTGCGCCAAGCAGAACTGGAGCCGGGTGAACTGATCACATCTTCAGCACCGGCCAGAGCGAGGCGATCAGCAGCCCCGCCATGGTCCAGTTGAAGATGCGCAGACGGCGGGGCGCTGACAGCCACTGGCGCAGCGCCTCGCCCGCCCAGGCCCAGAGGCTGACGGTGGGCAGGTTGACCACCGAAAAGACGAAGGCCACCAGGGCGAACTGGCTGAGGCTGCCGCCGGGCGCATAGACGGTGACGGCGCCCACCGCCATGGCCCAGGCCTTGGGGTTGACCCACTGGAAGGCGGCCGCGCCCAGAAAGCCCATCGGGCGGGCGGCGGCCCTGCCCTGCCCCGGCGCCCCGGCGCGGGCGATACGGCTGGCCAGCCAGAGCATGTAGCCCACTGCCAGCACCTTCAGCACCAGAATGGCGCGCGGTTCGGCATGCAGAAGCCCCGCCAGCCCCAGC
>JACZKR010000154.1 GCA_014859945.1 Paracoccaceae bacterium
GGGGGGGGCGAGATCTTCCTGAAGGAACAGCGCCTCGGGCAGCATGGCGGGCGTCACCAGCCCGCCCGGATGCAGCACCACCACGTTGCGGATGACGTTCAGCAACTGGCGGACGTTGCCCGGCCAGGGCAGGCGGCGGAACAGCGCGCGGACCTCGGGCGAGAGGCCCTCGAAGCTGCGGCCCTCTTCCTGAGCAAAGCGGGCCAGGGCGGTTTCGGCGATCTCGATCACATCCTCGGCGCGGTCGCGCAGGGGGGGCATGTGGATGGGCACGACGAAAAGACGGTAGAACAGATCCTCGCGGAACTGGCCGCGGCGGACGGCATCCATCGGGTCGCGGTTGGTGGCGCAGACGATGCGCACATTCACCTTGCGCGGCCGCGTCGCCCCCACCGGCACCACGGTAGAGGTTTGCAGAAAGCGCAGCAGCTTGGTCTGCAGGGCCGGCGCCATTTCGCAGATTTCGTCCAGAAACAGCGTGCCGCCGTCGGCCGCCTGCGCCGCGCCGGGCTTGTCGGAAATCGCGCCGGTGAAGCTGCCCTTCATATGGCCGAAAACCTCGGATTCCAGCAGTTCCTGCGGGATGGCGCCGCAGTTCAGCGCGATGAACGGCCCGTTTGCGCGGGGTGAGGCGCCATGCACCGCCAGCGCCGCCAGTTCCTTGCCGGTGCCGCTTTCGCCGGTGATGAAGACGGTGGCCATGGACTTTGCGACGGAATCGATCTTGGCCTGAATCCGCGCCATGGGTTCGGACCCGCCGATGAAGGCCGGCGCAATGGGGTTCGCGGCAAGGCTGGGGGCCGAAGCCGACCGGCTGCGCGCCACCGGGATTGCCGCCGCATTGGCCAGGGCCGCCAGAAGCCGCGCCTCTTCGACGGGTTTCACAAGGAAATCATGGGCGCCGGCGCGCATCGCCTCAACCGCGCGGCCGACCGAGCCATGGGCGGTCAGCACGATGACGCGGGTGTCGGGGCGTTCGGCCAGCATGGTGCGCATCAGGGCCAGCCCCTCGCCATCGGGCAGCACAAGGTCCAGCAGCACGATCCGCGCCCGCCCGGTGCGGAACAGCGCCAGCCCCTCGGCCACGCTCGAGGCAAGGTCAACCGGATGGCCGGCCGCCGTCAGGATGGCGCGGTAGACCAGCCGCAGCGAAACGGTGTCTTCCACCAGAAGCACCGGGGCAGAGGTGGTCTGCCGGTTCATGTCCAGCGCGCCAGTTCGTCCGAGATCAGCGCCGACAGGCCCAGCACGCCCTCGGCCAGCCGGTCGGCCAGCGCGGTGGCGGTGGCCTCGGTGCCCTGCAGCAGGTGGCCGTGGAATTCCTCGGCGGTGCGGTGCAGGCTGCGGGCGCCGGCAGTGCCGCACAGCGCGATCAGCACATGGCTGGCGCGGCGCAGCGTGGGGTTGTCGCGGGCGGCAAGGGCCGACAGCAGGGTTTCGCGGGCGCTTTCCAGATCGGCGCGCAGGTGGTGCAGAATCTGCACCCCGTCCTGCGGGCCGGCCAGGCTGATGATGCGGCGCAGATCGGTGGGATCCCAGTCGGAAAGCGTGCCGGTCATGCGCGGCACCTCCGGGGCGGGGCGAAGGGGGCAGAGACTTGGCGCGGAAGGCTGCGGTCGCTCATGCCCCGAAGGCTAGCCGAAACGGCGGCATTGTCCAGCCGCCGTTTTGCATTTTGCGAATGTCTCAGCCGCCGGCGTAGCCCAGCTTGCGCAGCGCCTCGGTGATTTCATCAAGGATTGCCGGGTCGTCGATGGTGGCGGGCATCTTCCAGTCGGAGCCATCGGCGATCTTGACCATGGTGCCGCGCAGGATCTTGCCCGAGCGGGTCTTGGGCAGACGGTCCACCACCACGGCGCGCTTGAAATCGGCGACGGGGCCGATTTTCTCGCGCATCAGCTGCACGCATTCACGGACCACATCATCATGGGCGCGGGCGGACCCCTTGTTCAGGCACAGGAAGCCCACAGGCGACTGGCCTTTCAGCGCGTCGGATACACCGATCACCGCGCATTCCGCCACATCCTTGTGCCCGGCCAGCACCTCTTCCATGGCGCCGGTCGACAGGCGGTGGCCGGCGACGTTGATCACGTCATCGGTGCGGGCCATGATGTAGAGATAGCCTTCCTCGTCGATATAGCCGGCGTCGCCCGTCTCATAATAGCCGGGGAAGTGGTTGAGGTAGCTTTTGCGGAAGCGGTCTTCGGCGTTCCACAGCGTCGGCAGGGTGCCGGGGGGCAGGGGCAGCCTGACCGCGATGGCGCCCAGCGTGCCGGGCGACACAGGGTGGCCGCCTTCGTCCAGCACCTGCACGTCATAGCCCGGCATCGGCACCGAGGGGCTGCCGATCTTGACTGGCAGATGTTCGATCCCCATCGGGTTGGCGGCGATGGCCCAGCCGGTTTCGGTCTGCCACCAGTGGTCCACCACCGGCACGTTCAGGTGGCGCTGCGCCCAGAGGATCGTATCGGGGTCGGCGCGTTCGCCCGCCAGATACAGCGTTTTCAGCTGTTTCATGGCATAGTCCTTCACCATCTCGCCCTCGGGGTCGTCGCGCTTGATGGCGCGCAGCGCGGTGGGGGCGGTGAAGAAGCTTTTCACCTTGTTCTCGGCGATCACCCGCCAGAAGGTGCCAGCGTCGGGGGTGCCGACGGGCTTGCCTTCAAAGACGATGGTGGTGCAGCCGGCGATCAGCGGCGCATAGCAGATATAGCTGTGGCCCACGACCCAGCCCACATCGGAGGCCGCCCAGAACACATCGCCCGGGCCGCAGTCGTAAATCGCCCGCATGGTCCAGTTCAGCGCCACCAGATGGCCGGCGGTGGGGCGCACGACGCCTTTCGGCGCCCCCGTGGTGCCCGAAGTGTAAAGGATATAGGCCGGATGGTCGCCGCGCACCGGTTCGCATTCCGCGGGCCGCACGCCATACTGGAAGGTGTGCCAGGCCACGTCGCGGCCTTCGACCAGCTTTGCAACCTCTTGTTCGCGCTGGAAGATCACGCAGAAGCTGGGCTTGTGGGTCGCCATGTTGATGGCGGCATCCAGCAGGGGCTTGTAATGCACGATGCGGTTCGGCTCGATCCCGCAGCTTGCCGCGATGATCGCCTTCGGCGTGCAGTCGTCGATGCGCACGGCCAGTTCGTTGGCGGCAAATCCGCCGAAGACCACCGAGTGAATGGCGCCAAGCCGGGCGCAGGCCAGCATCGCCTCCAGCGCCTCGGGCACCATGGGCATGTAGATGATGACGCGGTCGCCCTTGCCCACGCCCTTGTCGCGCAGCGCGCCGGCCAGCGTCGCCACGCGGGTCTGCAGTTCCTTGTAGGTGATGCCCTTGCGCAGATGGGTCACCGGGCTTTCGTGGATGATGGCCAGCTGGTTGCCGCGCCCGGCCTCGACATGGCGGTCCACCGCGTTCCAGCAGGTGTTCACGGTGGCGTCGGTGAACCATTCGTACAGCGGTGCGCGGCTGTCATCCAGCGCGCGCGACGGCGGCGTCACCCAGTCGATTCCCTGGGCGGCTTCCATCCAGAAGCCCTCCGGGTCGGCCTTCCAGCCTTCATAGACCTCACGGTATCCCATGGTATGCCCTCCTCCCGCAACTGACCGGCTCATAGGCAAGAGGCCGTGAGTCGCGCAACAAGTGCGGCGATGCTGCGACAATTCGTTTGCAGATATTGCGCTAACATGGGGCCGGGGCTTTGCAAACCCCGCAGTTTTCAAATTGCAGTGGCGAAGCGGGCCGGGGTTTGCAAACTTTCGCCGCGTTTATGCAAAGCCAAGGGCATGGGGCTGCACAGGGCAAGGCCCGCCCGAGGGGGCGGTCGGGCATTGCCCGGGGGCGCTTCGCGCTTGATTCCCGGGCAGGGAAGATTGCCCGTTTCGGCGGGACTTGCCCCGCCTAGCCGTAATGCGCCACCGGGGTTCCGGCGATGGCCGACATGTTCAGCAGTCCGCGCGCGGTGATCGAGGGGGTGGCGATATGGGCCTTGTTGCCCATGCCCATCAGGATCGGCCCGACCTCAAGCCCGCCGGCCTTCATCTTCAGCATGTTGCGCGCGGCATTGGCGGCATCGGTGAAGGCGAAGACCAGAATGTTCGCGGCCCCCGCCAGCCGGCCATGGGGGAAGATGCGCTGGCGCAGATCGGGGTCAAGGGCGGCGTCGATGCTCATCTCGCCTTCATATTCGAACTCGCATTCCCGCGCTTCCAGCAGTTCCAGCGCCGCGCGCATCCGCCGGCCGGAATCGCTGTCGAGGTTGCCGAAGTTCGAATGGCTGCACAGCGCGACCTTGGGCGTCACGCCGAAGCGCTTGGCATGGCGGACGGCGCCGATCACGGTTTCGGCCACCTGCTCGGGCGTGGGCTGGGCGTTCACATGGGTATCGGCGATGAACAGCGGCCCGTCTTCGTGGATCATCAGGCTAAGCGCGCCGACCGGGCGCAGGCCGCCCCGCGCAAGGATTTCGCGGATATAGCGCAGGTGCCAGGAAAATTCGCCGAAGGTGCCGCAGATCATGCTGTCGGCATCGCCGCGATGCACGGCTATGGCGCCGATGGCGGTGGTGTTGGTGCGCAGGACGGCGCGCGCGATGTCGGGCGTCACGCCGCGGCGCTGCATCAGTTCGTGATAGGTGCCCCAGTAGTCGCGATAGCGGTGGTCGCTTTCGGGGTTCACGATTTCAAAGTCGCGGTCGGGGCGGATGGGCAGGCCGGCGCGTTCGGCGCGCACGGCGATGACCTCGGGTCGGCCGATCAGGATGGGCTTGTCGGTGGTTTCCTCAAGCATCGCATTGGCGGCGCGCAGCACGCGCTCATCTTCGCCTTCGGCAAAGATGATGCGGCGGTCGGCGAGTTTCGAGGCTTCGAACACCGGGCGCATGATCAGCGCCGATTTGAAGACCGAACCGTTCAGCTTTTGGCGGTAGGCCTCAAGGTCGGCAATCGGGCGGGTGGCAACGCCCGATTCCATCGCGGCACGGGCAACGGCGCTGGCCACCACGCCGATCAGCCGGGGGTCGAAGGGCTTGGGGATCAGGTAATCGGCACCGAAAGTAAGGGTTTCGCCGCGATAGGCGGCGGCGGCCTCGGCGCTGGTGGTGGCGCGGGCAAGGGCGGCGATGCCTTCGATGCAGGCCAGTTCCATAGCGTCGTTGATCGTGGTGGCCCCCACATCCAGCGCGCCCCGGAAGATGAAGGGGAAGCACAGCACGTTGTTGACCTGATTGGGAAAATCGCTGCGGCCGGTGGCGATGATCGCCTGCGGCGCCACCGCGCGGACCTGATCGGGCAGAATTTCGGGCGTGGGGTTGGCCAGCGCAAAGACGATCGGCGCCGGCGCCATACGCGCCACCATCTCGGGCGTCAGAACGCCGGGGCCGGACAGGCCCAGGAACAGGTCGGCGCCCTCGATCACCTCGGCCAAAGTGGCGGGGGTGGTGCCCTGGGCATAATCGGCCTTCTGGGCGGTCATCTGCTCGGTCCGGCCATGATAGACGAGGCCGGCCAGATCGCAGAGCCAGACATTCTCACGCCGGACGCCCAGTTTCAGCAGCATGTTCAGGCAGGCGATCCCCGCCGCGCCGCCGCCGGTCGAGACCACCTTGATGTCTTCGAACTTCTTGCCCGCGACATGCAGCGCATTGGTCGCCGCCGCCCCCACGACAATCGCCGTGCCGTGCTGGTCATCGTGGAAAACCGGGATCTTCATGCGCTCGCGGCACAATTGTTCAACGATGAAACAATCGGGCGCCTTGATGTCTTCCAGATTGATCGCGCCGAAGGTCGGCTCCAGCGCGCAGACGATATCGGCCAGCTTCACAGGGTCGGGTTCGTTCAGTTCGATATCGAAACAGTCGATGTTGGCGAATTTCTTGAAGAGGACGGCCTTGCCCTCCATCACCGGTTTCGAGGCCAGCGCACCGATGTTGCCAAGGCCCAGAACCGCAGTGCCGTTGGTGACCACCGCCACAAGGTTCCCGCGTGAGGTATAGCGGCTTGCGGTGGCGGGATCGGCCTTGATTTCAAGGCAGGCCTCGGCCACGCCGGGGCTGTAGGCGCGGCTCAGGTCGCGGCCGTTGGCAAGGGGTTTGGTGGCCCGGATTTCCAGTTTTCCGGGCTTGGGGAACTCATGGTAGTCCAGCGCGGCCTGACGGGCATTCTCGTGTCTTGACTCGTCCATTCTGTTCCCTCCCTCAAACTTGTTTGCCCTTAAACCAGTTTTGTATCTGCGCCTATACCGGTTTTCAGCAGGCAGCTTCAACGAAACCGCAAGGCTGCGCCCCCGGGGGTGCAGGGTCGGCGGCGGCCGGGGCGCCGTCAAGTCCCGAGTGCCGGGCTTGCGCGGCCGGGGCGAAGCGCGCAGACTGCTGACCAGTTGGTCAAACCCGGAGAGGACGATGTCGCTTCTTGAGGCTGCTACCCAGGTGCGGGAGCGCGCCTATGCCCCCTATTCCCGCTTCAAGGTGGGGGCGGCGATCCGGGCCGCCTCGGGCGCGATCTACAGCGGCTGCAACGTGGAAAACGTGGCCTATCCCGAAGGCACCTGCGCCGAGGCCGGTGCGATTGCCGCCATGGTCGCCGCCGGTGAGACGAAGATCGCCGAGGTGCTGGTGATCGCCGACAGCCCCGCCCCGGTGCCGCCCTGCGGCGGCTGCCGGCAGAAGATCGCCGAATTCGCGGGGCAAGAGGTGAAGGTAACGCTTTGCACCACCGACGGCGCGTCACGGGTGATGACGGTGGCCGACTTGCTGCCCGGCGTCTTTACCGCCGCCCATATGGACCGCGCCTGATGGATGCCCGCGCCATCATCGCCAAGATCCGCGACGGCACCGCGCCCACAGCCGATGAGCTGCGCTGGTTCGCCGCCGGTCTGGCGGGGGGCGCGGTCAGCGATGCGCAGGCCGGCGCCTTCGCGATGGCGGTGCTGCTGAAGGGGCTGGGTGAGGGTGGCCGCGTGGCGCTGACCCGGGCGATGCGCGACAGCGGCGATGTGCTGCACTGGGACCTGCCGGGGCCGGTGGTGGACAAGCATTCGACCGGCGGCATCGGCGACTGCGTCTCACTTCTTTTGGCGCCGGCGCTGGCGGCCTGCGGGGCCTATGTGCCGATGATCTCGGGCCGGGGGCTGGGCCATACCGGCGGCACGCTGGACAAGCTTGAGGCGATCCCGGGCTTCCGCACCGGTTTCACCGAGGCGCAGCTGCGCGACCAGATCGGCCGCGTCCGCTGTGCCATCGTTTCGGCCAGCGACCGCATCGCGCCGGCGGACAAGCGGCTTTATGCGATCCGCGATGTGTCGGGGACGGTGGAGTCGATTGACCTGATCACCGCCTCGATCCTGTCGAAGAAGCTGGCGGCGGGGCTGGAAGCCCTTGTTCTGGATGTGAAATGCGGCTCGGGCGCCTTCATGAAATCCCAGGCCGACGCCGAGGCGCTGGCCCGCGCGCTGGTGCGGACAGCACAGGGCGCGGGTTGCATGACCTCGGCTTTGGTGACCGACATGACGCAGCCGCTGGCCACCGCGGCAGGCAATGCGCTGGAGGTGATCGAGACGATGGAGACCCTGACCGGAACCTCGGTCAACCCGGCGCTGTGGGATATCACCTGCGCGCTGGGGGGCGAGGCGCTGGCGCTGGGGGGCCTTGCCGCCGACCCCGAAGACGGGGCGGGCCGCAT
>JACZKR010000155.1 GCA_014859945.1 Paracoccaceae bacterium
GGGGTGAGGGCCGGAACGGCCCGAGGGGCAGCGCCCCTCTGACCCCGCCGGCTAGGCGCTTTGCCCCTTCACCTTGCCCCCGCACCATGCCAGCCTGCCGGGAATGGAGGCACCGATGACCCAGTTCTTCACCGCCGCCGACGGCGCGCGCCTTGCCTATGACGACCGCGGCAGCGGCATTCCCCTGCTTTGTCTTGCCGGGCTGACGCGCAACATGGCGGATTTCGACTATCTGCTGCCCTATCTGCCCGATGTCCGGCTGATCCGCATGGATTATCGCGGGCGGGGGCAAAGCGACCGGACGGGGGCGGCCAGCTATACCGTGCCGCAGGAAGGGCAGGATGCGCTGGCACTGCTCGATCATCTGGGCATCGCGCAGGCTGCGGTTCTGGGCACCTCGCGCGGGGGGCTGATCGGCATGGCGCTGGTGGCCATGGCGCGGCCGCGGCTTCTGGGCCTTTGCCTGAACGATGTCGGCCCCGAGATTCACCTGCCGGGGCTGGAGCGGATCAAGGGTTATGTCGGGCACAATCCGGCGGCCCGCACCCATGCCGAGATGGCGGCCAAGCTGCCCCGCAACATGCCGGGCTTTGCCAACGTGACCGAAGCGCGCTGGCTGGAGGAGGTGCGCCACCACTATGACGAAACCCCGGATGGCCTGCGCATCCGATACGACCCGGCGCTGCGCGAAAGCTTCCTTGCCGCCTTCACCGGCCCGCCGGTGGACCTGTGGCCCTTGTTCGACATGGCGGCCCGCCTGCCACTGGCCCTGATCCGCGGCGCGAACTCTGACCTTCTGTCATCAGCGACCACCGCCGAGATGCGCCGCCGCCGCCCCGACATGATCTTTGCCGAGGTACCCGACCGCGCCCATGTGCCCTTTCTGGACGAGCCGGAAAGCCTGGATGCCATCCGGCGTTTCCTTGCGGTTCTGGCATGACCTCGCTTGCGATGATCGAGGCGGCAGCGGCCCGGTTGCAGGGCCGCGCCCGGCTGACGCCGCTTCTGAACGCGCCGCTCCTCGACCGGATCGCGGGGCGGCGCATCTTCGTCAAGGCCGAATGCCTGCAATGGACCGGCAGCTTCAAGTTCCGCGGCGGCTGGTCCGCGGTCTCGGCCCTGCCCGAGGCGGCGCGGGCGCGCGGGGTGCTGGCCTTTTCCTCGGGCAACCATGCGCAGGGCGTGGCGCTGGCCGCCGCCCGGCACCGGGCGCCGGCGGTCATCGTCATGCCGTCGGACGCGCCGGCGGTGAAGATCGGCAACACCCGCGCCTATGGCGCCGAGGTGGTGCTGTATGACCGCGCGACCGAGGACCGCGAAGCCATCGGCGCGGAACTGGCCGAGGGACGCGGGCTGACGCTGATCCGCCCTTATGATGAGCCGCAGGTGATTGCCGGGCAGGGCACCGTGGGGCTGGAGATTGCGGCACAGGCGGCCGAGGCCGGCATCTCCGGCGCCGATGTGATCACCTGCTGCGGCGGCGGCGGGCTGACCGCCGGCATCGCACTGGCGCTTGAGGCGCGGGCCCCCGCCCTGCGTGTGCGCCCGGCAGAACCCGAGGGCTTTGACGATACCGCGCGGTCGCTGGCCGCCGGCACGCGGGTGCGCAATGCGGCGGCCGCCGGCTCGGTCTGCGATGCCATCGTCACGCCGATGCCGGGCGAGATCACCTTTCCCATCCTGCAGCGGCTGTGCGGCCCGGGGCTGGCGGTCAGCGACGAACAGGCGCTGCACGCCGTGGCGCTGGCCTTCACCCATCTGCGCATCGTGGTTGAACCGGGCGGGGCGGTGGCGCTGGCGGCGGCGCTGTTTGCCGAAGGCCTGCCCGATACGGTGATCTGCACCGCCTCGGGCGGGAACGTCGATCCGGCGGTCTTTGCCGGGGCGCTGGCGCGGTTCGGCTGAAATGGCGCTGGTCTGGCTGAAGGATCTGCGGCTGAACGCGGTCATCGAGGGGCCGGCGGATGGCCCGCCGGTGGTGCTGATCCATGCGCTTGGCACCGATCTGACGATCTGGGACGGGGTGGTGGCCGCCCTGCCCCGCCACCGCATCCTGCGGTTTGACCTGCGCGGCCATGGCAGCAGCGACGTGCCCCCTGCCCCCTATGCCATGGGCGCGCTGATCCGTGACGCCGAGCAGCTGATCGACCATTTCGCCCTGCGCGAGGCGGTGGTGGTGGGCCTGTCGATCGGCGGGCTGATCGCGCAGGGGCTGGCGTTCAAGCGGCTGGATCTGGTGCGCGGGCTGGTGCTGTCGAACACCGCCGCGCGGATCGGCACCGCCGCGCAATGGCAGGACCGCATCGCGGCGGTGCAGGCGGGTGGTCTGGCCGCGCTGGCCGAGGGCAATATGGAGCGCTGGTTCGGCCGCAACTGGCGCGCGGCGCCCGAAATGCCGCGCATCCGCGCGCTGTTTGAAGCCACCGCGCCCGAAGGCTGGATGGGCTGTGCCGCAGCGATTGCCGGCAGCGATTTCTATGAAACCACGGCCACGCTGCGCCTGCCGACGCTGGCCATCGCCGGGGCCAACGACGGATCAACCCCGCCCGATCTGGTGCGCGAGACGGCGGCCCTGATCCCCGGCCACCGCTTCCGCCTGATCCGCGGCGCGGGCCATCTGCCGCCGGTCGAAAAGCCGGCCGAGTATGCCGCCGTGTTGCAGGAATTCCTGCACGGCATCGGCCATGGCTGAGATCGTTCTGGTCCATGGCGCAGGTTTGGGCAGCTGGATCTGGGCCGGGGTGCTGCCCCATCTTGCGCAGGCAGGCCACCGGGCAAGCGCCATCGACCTGCCCGGCCGGGGCGGAGCGCCCACCACTCTGGCGGCGCAGGCAGCGTCGGTGCTGGCATCCGCCGGGCCGCGCGCCGTGCTGGTCGGCCATTCCGCCGGGGGTTTTGCCATCACGGCGGCGGCCGAGGCCGCGCCAGACCGGGTGGCGGGGCTGATCTATCTTTGCGCCTTCATCCCCCGCGCGGGGGCCTCCATCGCCGATCTGCGGCGCGAAGGGCGGGCCGCGGGGCTGAAGGCGGCCTATCGCGTGGCGCCCGACCGGCAGAGCTTTGCCTTCGACCCCGAAGCGGCCGAGGCCCTGTTCTACCACGACTGTCCCGACCCGGCCGGCGCCGCCGCCCGGATGGTCGCCGAACCCGTGGCGCCGCAGGAAACCACCCTGCCCTCGGTCGCGGCGGCCATGGCGCTGCCCCGCGCGGCGATCTTCTGTCAGGATGACCGCGCCATCCCGCCCGCCCTTCAGATGCAGATGGCGGCAGGCATCGCCGCCACCGCCCGCCTGCCCTGCGGCCACGCGCCGTTTCTGGTGATGCCCGAACGTCTGGCCGGGGTGATCAGCACGCTGGCGGGGCCGATGGCCTGACCGGCACCCCCGGGGGCGCTTCGCCCCCCGGACCCCCAGAGGATATTTTCCGAGAGGGGATGAACAGACGCGACGAATCCTGTCGCTTTCGCAGCATTCCTGTCGCGGGGATGCGCGAGGCGGCGTCCGTGCGGCGACAGTCTGGGCCCGACCGGAGGACCACGCCATGAAACTGACCGATCTGGAGATTTTCGTCGTCGCGCCGCCCGCGCCGGGCTGGGGCGGGCGCTACTGGATCTTTACCAAGCTGACCACCAGCAACGGCATCACCGGCTATGGCGAATGCTATGCCTCGACCGTGGGGCCGAAGGCGATGATCGCGGTGATCGAGGATGTGTTCCAGCGCCACATGCAGGGCGAGAACCCCGAGAACATCGAACTGATGTATCGCCGCGTCTATTCCAGCGGCTTCACCCAGCGCCCCGACCCGACCGTGATGGGCGCCTTTGCCGGGCTGGAAATCGCCTGCTGGGACATTCTGGGCAAGGCGCGCAACCGGCCGGTCTGGGCGCTGCTCGGCGGGCGGATGAACGACCGGGTGCGCAGCTACACCTATCTTTATCCCCAGCCCGGCCAGGACGCGGCCGAGTTCTGGGTGAACCCCGACTGGCAGGCGGCCGAGGCGGCGCGCTGTGTCGAAGAAGGCTTCACGGCAGTGAAGTTCGATCCGGCCGGCCCCTACACGATCCGCGGCGGCCATGAACCGGCGATGAGCGACATTTCCCGGTCCGTCGCCTTCTGCAAGGCGATCCGTGCGGCGGTGGGCGACCGGGCGGACCTCTTGTTCGGCACGCATGGCCAGTTTTCCACCCCCGGCGCGATCCGGCTGGGGCGGGAACTGGAACCCTATAACCCGCTTTGGTATGAAGAGCCCATTCCCCCCGACAACCTGCTGGAATTTGCCGAAGTCGCCCGGCAGGTCCGCATTCCGCTGGCCACCGGGGAACGGCTGACCACCAAGACCGAATTCGGCATGCTGTTGCGCGCCGGCGGGGTGAAGATATTGCAGCCGGCGCTGGGGCGGCTGGGCGGCATTCTTGAGGCGCGCAAGCTGTCGGCCATCGCCGAGATTTTCAACGCCGAGATGGCGCCGCATCTTTACGCCGGCCCCGTGGAATGGGCGGCGAACATCCATCTGTCGGTTTCCATCCCGAACCTCCTGATCGCCGAAACGATCCAGACCGGCGGCGCCTTCCATCTGGCGCTGATCCGCAATTCGATCCGCTGGGAAGACGGCTATATCCTGCCGCCCGAAGGCCCCGGCCTTGGCATCGACTTCGACGAGGATCTGGCGCGCGCCCATCCCTATACCGGCAACGGCCTGCATCTGCAGATGCAGGAGGCGCCCTGCGACTACCGGCGGGGCAACCGGTTTGAAGGCGGGGCGCCGGCGCCGAACGACTGACGCTCAGTAAAGGCTTTCCAGCCCCTCGGGCTTCAGCGACTTCAGGACCAGAACCGGGGCGCCGTCGCGCACCCGGTCATGCAGGTCGATCACGTCCTGATCCAGCATGCGGATGCAGCCCGAGGACACCGCGCGGCCCAGATATTGCGGCTCGCAGGCGCCATGGATGCGGTAAAGCGTGTCCTCGCCGTTCTGGAAAAGATACAGCGCGCGGGCGCCCAGGGGGTTGCCCGGTCCGCCCGGCATGCCGCCGTTGGCCACCGAATAGGGGGCGAATTCCGGGCGGCGGGCGATCATGGAATCGGGCGCCTTCCAGACCGGCCAGCGCCGGCGGAACTGCAGCCGCGCCTCGCCATGCCAGCCAAAGCCGGCCGCGCCCACGCTGACGCCATAGCGCAGCGCGCGGTCCGGCCCGTGGATCAGGTGCAGGTAGGCCGCGTCGGGATCGACGATAATCGACCCCGCGGGACGGTCGGGGAAGGGGTTCGCCACCTCTTGCCGCCAGAGATGGGGGGCCACCACGCCTTCGGGCACCGCCGGCACCGGAAAGGGCTCATCCGGGATGGCGCCATAGAAGGCGGGCATCGGCGGCGGCGGTGCCCGAAGGCGTGGTGGCCCCCCATCTCTGGCGGCAAGAGG
>JACZKR010000156.1 GCA_014859945.1 Paracoccaceae bacterium
CGCGCCGCCGGCGTGCCGCGCGGCGCCTACCATTTCTTTTACCATGGCCGCCCGGCGGCCGAGCAGGCGCGCTGGTTCATCAGCCATGTCCCGCGCGAAGCCGGCGCCCTGCCCCCGGTTCTGGACATGGAGTGGAACCACCGCTCACCCACCTGCCCCGGCAAACGCCCGCGCGATGAGGTTCAGGCCGAGGCGCGCATCTTCCTGAACCTCCTGACCCGCCACTACGGCCAGCGCCCCATCCTTTATACCACCGTTGATTTCTATGAGGAAAACCAGCTCTGGCAGATCGGCGGTGTGGATTTCTGGCTGCGCTCGACCGCCGCCCACCCCTCCGACCGCTATCCCGGCCAGCACTGGCTGATCTGGCAGTATTCCGGCACGGGGCAGGTGCCCGGCATCGCCGGCAAGGTCGATCTGAACGCCTTCGCCGGCAGCCGGCGCGACTTCCTGTCCTGGCTGGCCGCGCAAGGCTACCGCTGATCCGCTGCCGCCACGGCAGTCTTGCGCCAGTGCCACCCCCGGCCATAGCCTTTCCCGGGGCGGACCGGACCGCCCTAAGGTGGAGGAGGACACATGCTGAAAGGCCGCAGCTGGGACGACTGGATCGCGCAATATGCGCAAAGCCATCAGAACCCCTGGAACCGCCTGACCCATACCTTCGGCATCCCGATGATCGTGGTCTCGATCGCGCTGGCCCTGCTGGCGCTTGTCTGGCCCGGCCTCTGGCCCTGGGCGGCGGGGCTTTTCGTGCTGGGCTGGGCGCTGCAGTTCATCGGCCATGCCATCGAAGGCAAGCCGCCCGAGTTCTTCCGCGACTGGCGCTTCCTTCTGGTCGGCACCCGCTGGTGGTGGGCCAAGATCACCGGGCGGATCTGAACGGCAAGGGGCAGACCGCCGGCCCGCCCCTTCATCTGTCTGAAAATATCCTCGGGGGGTCCGGGGGGCGAAGCGCCCCCGGTTCCGCCGCCGGCCGCCCGGATCAGCCGTCGATCCGGATGCGCGCGTTCGAGGGGTCGAAGGGGCTGTCCTCGACCACCACGGCATCCCATTCCTGCCGCAGCATCTTGACCTTCAGCTTCGTGCCCACCTCGGCCAGATCGGGGCGCACATAGCCCATGCCGATCTGCTTGCCGAAGGCCACCGAATACCCGCCCGAGGTCAGGCGGCCCACCTTCTGGCCATCCAGAAGCAGCGCCTCCTTGCCCCAGGGGTCGGTGTCGGACGGGCCGTCGATCAGCAGGGTGCAGCACTTGGCGCGGATGCCGGTTTCCAGCATCTTCGCCTTGCCGCGGAACTCTTTCGACAGGTCCACGAAGCGGTCGAGCGCCGCCTCCAGCGGCGTCGCGTCGCGGCCAAGCTCGTTGCCGAAGGCGCGATAGCTCTTCTCCTGACGCAGCCAGTTCTGCGCCCGCGCGCCCACGCCCTTCAGCCCGTGCTTTTCGCCCACCGACCAGATCAGATCCCACAGGTAGCGGCCGAACTCGATCGGATAATGCAGTTCCCAGCCCAACTCACCGGTATAGGCCACGCGGATCGCCCGCACCGGGCACATGCCCAGCTCGATGTCGCGGTAGCTGAGCCAGGGGAAGCGCTTGTTGCCCAGAACCGTCGCCGGATCAGCATCCTTCACGATGTCCTTCAGAAGCGCGCGCGCGTTCGGACCGGCCAGCGCATAGACACCCCATTGGGTGGTGATGTCGTGGATGTCGACGTAACCGCCGCCGGCCGCCATGAAGTCTTCGGCCGACTTGATCAGGAAATCCGCGTCATAGGCCGTCCATGCCCCGGCCGAGATCAGGTAGTATTCGTCCTGCTTCAGCCGGACGATGGTGTATTCGGTCCGCGTCGTGCCATGGTCGGTCAGTGCATAGGTCAGGTTGATCCGGCCGACATTCGGCAGCTTGTTGCAGGTGAAATGGTCCAGGAAGGCCGTCGCCCCCGGGCCGCGCAGCAGATGCTTGGTGAAGGCGCTGGCGTCGATGATGCCCACCGTGCCGCGCACCGCCTCGGCCTCGGCCTTGGCATAGGGCCACCACGCCCCGCGGCGGAACGACCGCGAGTCATGGTCAAAGCTCGCCGGCGCATCCTTGGGGCCGTAATAGTTCGGGCGGTCCCAGCCGTTCACCTGACCGAACTGCGCGCCCATGTCCTTCTGCCGGTCATAGGCCGGCGCGGTGCGCAGCGGGCGGCAGGCTTCGCGCTCTTCATCGGGGTGGTGCAGGATGAAGACGTGGTTGTAGCATTCCTCGTTCTTGCGCGCGGCATATTCGGTGGTCATCCAGCTGCCGTAGCGCTTGGGGTCAAGGCTGGCCATGTCGATCTCGGCCTCGCCTTCCACCATCATCTGGGCCAGGTAATGGCCGGTGCCGCCCGCAGCGGTGATCCCGAACGAGAAGCCTTCGGCGATCCACATGTTGCGCAGGCCGGGCACCGGGCCGACCAGCGGGTTGCCGTCGGGGGTGTAGCAGATCGGGCCGTTGAAATCGTCCTTCAGCCCCGCCACCTCGGACGAGGGGATGCGGTGGATCATCGACATGTATCCGCCTCGATCCGCTCAAGGTCCAGCGGGAACAGGTCGGCGCGGAAGCTGTCGGGCACGCCATATTCGAACCGGGCCGGGGCGCCGTATTCATAGGGGCCCAGAATCCAGCCGCCGCGTTCCTCGCGGACATACCACTTGGCATCGGCGTCGCGCAGCACCGGGTGCTGGGGATTGGTCTTGCGCCATTCGACCAGCGCCGGATCGGGCTCGGTGACGATGTACTGATGCTCGACCGGGATCGCGGGAATCTTGATGCCCAGCAGTTTGGCCGTGCGCTGCGCATGGTTGCCGGTGGCGGTCACCACATGCTCGGCATGGATTTCGTGCTTTTCGTCCGAGGGCACCAGATTGCCGCCCTGTTCCACCATCCGGGTGACCGAGACGACCCACTCCGACCCGGTCCAGCGGTAGCCGTCGACCTGGATCTTGCGCTCGATCGTCACACCGTGCTGGCGGGCGCCCTTGGCCATGGCCTGCGTCACGTCGGCGGGGTTGATATAGCCGTCCTGCGGGTGGAAGAGCGCGCCCTTCAGGTCATCGGTGCGCACCAGCGGCCAGCGGTCCTTGATCTGCGCGGGCGACAGGAATTCATGATAGACCCCGGCGGTTTCGGCCACCGACGAATAAAGCATGTATTCGTCCATCCGCGCATCGGTCTGCGCCATGCGCAGGTTGCCGACGACATAGAAGCCCGCGTCCAGCCCGGTCTCGGCCTGAAGGCCCTTGTAGAAATCCACGCTGTATTTGTGGATGTGGGTCGTCGCATAGCTCATGTTGAACAGCGGCAGCAGGCCGGCGGCGTGCCAGGTGGAACCGGCCGTCAGTTCATCACGTTCGACCAGCATCGTATCCCAGCCTGCCTTGGCCAGATGATAGGCGATGCCGGTGCCAACGGCGCCACCGCCGACGACCAGGGCTTTGACATGGGTTTTCATGAAGGCGACTCCGGCAAGGGGTTTTGGTCATAGATGACCGATGGAAGGGAAACCGGGCAAGGCTGGCCGACATGTGACGGCGAAAAACGACATGACCGCGCGAAAGCGGCATGGACTTGACCGCAGGCCCCTTCTGGGCGCAGGTAACGGCATGGTTCCGGCCCGCCCCCTGCGCCGCCTGCGTGCGGCCCTGATGCGCCTGCCCGTGCTTCTGGCGCTGGCGGTGATCGGGCTGTTGCCGCCGGGCGTCATGCCGACGCAGGCGGAAAACGGGCAGATCGTCATGGTGATCTGTTCCACCGATGGCCCGGTCCGCGCGGTCTATGACGCGGCGACCGGCACGCTGACCGAACTGCCCGACGACGAACCGCAGGCCCCCTGCCACTGGAGCCTTGCACAGGCCGCGGTTGATCTGGTGGCGCCCGTGGCGCTGCCGGTGCCCGCCGGGCTGACCCGCCGGGCCGCCCCCGAACTGGCCGTGGCGCTGTGGCGCCCGGCCCATGACCCGCGCGGCCTTTACGCGCGCGGCCCCCCGTCCCTGACCTGATTTCACCGAAAGCAACCGAAATCAGTTCAGGAGACCTTCGATGGCAGCCATCGAAACCAACGGGCCGTCCCGCGCCCAGAAGCTCTATTTCGCCGCCTGGCGCTGGCATTTCTATGCCGGCCTTTATGCGGTTCCCTTCCTTGTCATGCTGGCCGTCACCGGCCTGATCATGCTGTGGATCGCCTTCCTTTCGGGGATCGGCGATGAAAAGATGATGGTCACCCCGCAGGGCAGCCCCATGGCGCTGTCCGCGCTGCAGGCCGCGGCCGAGGCGGCGGTGCCGGGTGGCAGCGCCACGCAATATGTGGCCCCCCTCAGCCCAGCCCATACGGCGGCCTTTGCCGTCGCCGGCGAAAGCGGCACCACCGGCGTCACGCTGAACCCCTATACGGGCGAGGTGCTGAACACCTTTGCCTGGCGCGGCGGCTGGTATGACTTTGCCAACGACATCCACGGCACGCTGATGATCGGCGTCACCGGCGACCGGATGATCGAGGTGGCGGCCAGCCTTGCGCTGATGCTGGTGGCCACCGGCATCTACCTGCACTGGCCGCGCAACGGTGCCACCTGGCGGTCCACCCTTCTGCCGGAAACCGGCCGCCGGGGCCGCGCGCTGTGGAAATCGCTGCACGGGGTTCTGGGGCTTTGGGTTTCGGCCATCATGGTGATCTTCCTGATCTCGGGCCTCAGCTGGGCCGGGATCTGGGGCGACAAGATCGTGCAGGCCTGGTCCACCTTCCCGGCGGAAAAGTGGGACAACGTGCCCCTGTCGGACGCCACCCACGCCAGCATGAACCACGGCGCCGCCAAGGAAGTGCCCTGGAACCTGGAACAGACGCCGATGCCCGCCTCTGGCTCGCTCGCCGGGCAGGCGGCAATTGCCGGGCCGGTGACGATTGACAGCGTCGGCGCCTTCGCGGCCAGCCTTGGCTTCGTGGACCGCTTCCAGCTGAACCTGCCGGGGGATGAGCAGGGCGTCTGGACCATCAGCCATGACAGCATGTCGAACGATGGCCCCGACCCCACCGCCGACCGCACCATCCACATCGACCGCTACACCGGCAACGTGCTGGCCGATGTGCGCTACAACGACTATTCGGCCTATGCCAAGGCCATGGCCTGGGGCATCGCCTTTCATGAAGGCGACATGGGGCTGTGGAACGTGGCGCTGAACACGCTCTTCTGCCTGTCGATGATCTTCCTGCCGCTTTCGGGGCTGGTGATGTGGTGGAAGCGCCGGCCCTCGGGCGCGATGCGGCTGGCCGCGCCGCCGGTGCCGGTGGATGTGCCGCTGGCGAAAGGCGTGCTGCTGATCGCGCTGGCGCTGTCGCTGGCCTTCCCGGTGCTGGGGCTGACGCTTCTGGCGGTGCTGGTGCTGGATATGGTGATCCTGTCACCGCTGCCGGCGCTGAAGCGTCTGGTCAGCTGACCGCGAAGGCCGGGCGGGTTCAGCCCCGCAATCGGCCGATAGCGGCGGCAAGGGCAAAGGCGCCCGCCGCCGCCGTCACGATCGAGGGGCCTGCCGGTGTGTCCTGCCACATCGACAGGCCCAGCCCCGCCAGCGCCGCCGCCGCGCCGATGGCCGTGGCCCCTGCCGCCATCGCCTCGGGCGTTCGGGCCAGGGCCCGCGCCGCCGCCGCCGGGATGATCAGCATGGCGGCAATCAGCAGCGCCCCGACCACCTTCAGCGCCACCGCCACCACCACCGCCAGCGCCAGCGTCAGCACCAGCCGCTCACGATCCGGGTTCAGCCCCGAGGCATGGGCAAGGTCTTCGTTCAGCGTCGCGGTCAGCAGCGCCTGCCAACGCCACACCAGAAGCCCCGCCACCAGCGCCGCACCGCCCCAGATGAAGGCCAGATCGCGCGGCGTCACCGCAAGGATATCGCCGAACAGGAAGCTTTGCAGATCGCTGCGCACCCCCGGCACGAAGGAAATCGCCACAAGGCCGAAGGCCAGCGCGGCATGGGCCATCACCCCCAGCGTGGTATCCATGGCCCAGCCCTTGGCCGCCAGCGTTGAAACCGTCAACGCCATGGCCAGCGCCACCGCCAGCGTGCCCACCCCGATGGGCAGCCCCGACATCAGCGCCAGCGCCACGCCCAGCACGGCGGCATGGGCGGTGGCATCGCCGAAATAGGCCATCCGCCGCCAGACCACGAAAGAGCCCAGCGGGCCGGTGGCCAGCGACAATCCGATGCCCGCCAGCGCCGCACGGATCAGGAAATCGTCAAGCATGATGGTGGTCGTGCCCGTGGTGGTGGTGATCGTGGTCATGGCCGTCATGGCCGTCATGATCATGGCTGTGGTCGTGGACATGCTGATACAGCGCCAGCGCCCCTTGTGTGCCCAGCCCGAACAGCGCGCGGTATTCCGGCGCCGAAGACACCACGCGCGGCGCGCCTTCACAGCAGATATGGTGGTTCAGGCAGATCACCCGGTCGGATGCCGCCATCACCACATGCAGATCATGGCTGACCATCAGCACCGCTGCCCCGGTGTCCCGCCGGACCTCTTCGATCAACCGGTAGAACCCCGCCTCGCCCGGCTGGTCCAGGCCCTGCGTCGGTTCATCCAGAATCAGGATCTGCGGCCGGGTCAGCAGCGCCCGCGCCAGCATCAGCCGCTGGAACTGCCCGCCCGACAGCGCCGACATCTGCCGCCCGCCCAGAC
>JACZKR010000157.1 GCA_014859945.1 Paracoccaceae bacterium
GGCGATGCGGCCCTGTTCGGTCACCACCCCCGCCACCCGGCCCGCTGCCACATCCAGCAGCCGCACCGCGCAGTCTTCCACGATCACCGCGCCGCGCGCCACGGCCCCTTCGGCCAGCAGCGGCACAGCCTGCCAGGGCTCGGCCCGGGCGTCTGACGGGGTGAACATCGCCCCCACCCAGGGCGCGCCATGGCCGGGGATCAGCCCCGCCACCTCTCCGGCCGTCAGCATCCGGGTGTCCAGCCCGTGACCGGCGGCGGCATCAAGCCAGGCCTGATGCGCCGCCATCTCGGCCTCGGTCCGGGCGGCGTAAAGCACGCCCTCCTGCCGGAAGCCCAGACCTTCGCCCATCTCTTGTGCCAGCGCCTTCCACAGCCGCAGGCTTTCCATCATGATCGGCAGTTCCGCCAGATCGCGGCCCTGCTGGCGCACCCAGCCCCAGTTGCGGCTGGACTGTTCGCCGGCGATGCGGCCCTTCTCGCACAGCACCACGCGCAGCCCGCGCTCGGCCAGATGCCAGGCGGTCATCACGCCGATCACCCCGCCGCCCAGCACCACCACATCGGCCCGCGCCGGCGGCGGCCCGGGAAAGCGGAGCGGCGAGGCCTCGGAAATCGGGAAGGTCATGCGACCTCGTCCAGCAGGGCTTCCATGAAGCGCCGGCCGGCCTCGAATTCCGAAATCTCCAGATATTCGTCGGGCTGGTGGGCCTGGGCGATGTCGCCCGGCCCGCAGACCACGGCGGAATAGCCCGCCTCCTGGAACTGCCCCGCCTCGGTGCCGTAGCTGACGACGCCGCTGGCGTTCTGCCCGGTCAGCCGGCGCACCAGCGCCTCGGCCGCGCCGCCCGCTTCGGGCTTCAGCCCCGGCACGCCGAAAAAGCGGGTCAGGGTGATGCCGGCCTCGGGGCGCAGCTTCTGCATGGCGGCGGCAAGGCGCGCGGCCTCGGCCACCACGGCGGCGGCGTGATCTTCCAGCACCTCATCGGGCACCACCCGCATCTCGATCGAGAAATGGCAGTCGGCGGCGGTGATGTTGTTGGCGGTGCCGCCCCGGATCTGGCCGACATGCAGCGTGGTGAAGGGCGGATGGAAGGCGGCGGCCTGCGGGCTGGGCACCTGCGCCTGAATCTGCGCGTTGCGGTCGTTCAGCCACTGGATCAGCCGGGCGCCCTCCATCACCGCCGAAACGCCATAGGGCAGAAGCGAGCTATGCACCTCGAACCCCTTCACATGCACATGAAAGCCGGTGCCGCCCTTGTGCCCGTTGATCAGGGCCATGCGGCTGGGCTCGCCGATCAGGGCGATTTCGCCAAGGGGCAGCACCTGTTTCATCGTCTCGATCATCGGGGGAGCGCCGGTGCAGCCCAGTTCCTCATCATAGCTCAGCGCCAGTTGCAGGGGGCGGCGGACACCACGGCGCTGCGCCTCGACCAGCGCCCAGACGGCCAGGGCGACATAGCCCTTCATGTCGCAGGTGCCGCGCCCGTATAGCCGGCCGTCGCGTTCCGTCACCGTCCAGGGGTCGGTCGTCCAGGTCTGGCCATCGACCGGAACCACGTCGGAATGGCCCGACAGCACCACCGCGCCGGCCACCATCGGCCCTGCATGGGCCATCAGCGCGGCCTTCTGGCGGTCCTCGTTCCAGTGGCGGTGGCAGGCAATGCCGTGGCCGGTCAGATAGGCTTCCAGCCAGTCCACCAGATCAAGGTTCGACCCGCGACTCACGGTCGGAAAGCCGACCAGCCTTTCCAGCAATTGACGCGGCGTAAGGTGTTCCATGGCATCCCCCATATCTTGCGGCCAAGCCTGATCGCCCCCACGATCCCTGTCAATACACGGCAGAATGACTGACCAATCCGGCAGATTGCCGAAGATTCTGGCTGGATCGCGCCCGAAAAACGGGATTGATAGCTTCTTCAAAATCGGGAACACTTCCCGGACAATCGCGGCAACGATCCGCAAGACGACCAAAAACAACAAGAAAAACAATAGACTGGGGAGTATCATATGGCCGATGGGGCCGCGCCCGTGCTTGATGTCCGGGGGCTGAAGACCGTCTTCCATACCCGTTCGGGCGAAGTGCATGCCGTGAACTCGGTCAGCTTCCTCCTGCGGCCTGGTGAACTTCTGGGCGTTGTCGGCGAAAGCGGCTCGGGCAAGTCGGTGACGATGATGTCGCTGATCGGCCTTCTGCCCTCGCCGCCGGCCGATGTGCGGGCGGGTGAGGTGCTTCTGGGCGGCCGTGACCTGCTGAAGATCGCCCCGCGTGACCTGCAGTCGGTGCGCGGCGCGAAGGTGGGCTTCGTCTTTCAGGACCCGATGACCAGCCTGAACCCGGTCTTCAACGTGGGCAACCAGATCATGGAGCCCCTGCTGAAGCACAAGGGCATGACCAAGGCGCAGGCCCGCGACCGCGCGGTGGAACTGCTGGAACTGGTGGGCATTCCCGATGCCGCCAAACGGCTGAAATCCTATCCGCACCAGTTTTCCGGCGGCATGCGGCAGCGGGTGATGATCGCCATCGCGCTGGCCTGCGACCCCGATGTGCTGATCGCCGATGAACCGACGACGGCGCTGGACGTGACCATTCAGGCGCAGATTCTGGAACTGGTGAAGGAGTTGCGCGCCAAGCTGGGCATGGCGATCATCTGGATCACCCATGACCTTGGCGTCATCGCCGCCATCGCCGACCGGGTGATGGTGATGTATGGCGGGCAGGTGGTGGAACATGCGCCGGTGAAGGAATTGTTCGCCAACCCCAGCCACCCCTATACCCGCGCCCTGCTGAAGACGATCCCCTCGATCGCCGGTGAGCGGGAGGCGCGGCTTCAGGTGATCGAGGGCCAGCCGCCGATCCTGACCGGTGAACCCGTCTCCTGCCCGTTCCGCGCCCGCTGCAGCCACGCGATGGAGGTTTGCGGCCGCGAAAACCCGCTGCGCCGGGCGCTGGACGGCCGCCCGGTGGGCGAAGGCCATGACGTTGCCTGCCACTGGTCAAGCCCCGAGGTCGCCCATGCTTGACGCCACCCAAAGCACCGTCCGCCCGCTGGTCGAGGTGACCGGGCTCAAGATGTATTTCCCCATCCTGACCGGCATCCTGCGCCGCCATACCGGCGACGTGAAGGCGGTCGATGGTGTCAGCTTCTCGATCCAGCCCGGAGAGACGCTGGGGCTGGTGGGCGAATCCGGCTGCGGCAAGTCCACCGTGGGCCGCGCCCTGCTGCGGCTTTACGAACCGACCGCCGGCAAGGTGGTGATCGACGGCGAGGATGTGGCCAGCCTTGATGCCGAGGCGCTGCGCCGCAAGCGTCCGGCGATGCAGATGGTCTTCCAGGACCCGCAGGCCAGCCTGAACCCCCGGATGACCGTGGCCGACATCATCGGCGAGCCGCTGATCGAACATGCCAACATGTCCGAACAGGACCGCCTGCGCCGCATCTATGAACTGATGGATCAGGTCGGGCTGAACCGCAGCTTCGCCAACCGCTACCCTTATGCCTTCTCGGGCGGGCAGCGGCAGCGGATCGGCATTGCGCGCGCGCTGGCGCTGAACCCCAGGTTCATCGTCTGCGACGAACCCATCGCCGCGCTGGACGTGTCGATCCAGGCGCAGGTGGTCAACCTGCTTGAGGATCTGCAGGACCGGCTGGGGCTGACCTATCTGTTCATCAGCCATGACCTGTCGATGGTGCGCCACATCGCCGACCGGGTGGCGGTGATGTATCTGGGACGCATCGCCGAACTGTCGCCCCGCGATGCGCTTTATGCCCGCCCCCTGCATCCCTATGCCGAGGCGCTTCTGTCGGCGGTCAACGAACCCGATCCGAACCGCGCGCGGCGCCAGCGGATCATCCTGAAGGGCGATGTGCCCTCGCCCGCCAACCCGCCCAAGGGCTGCAACTTCTGCACCCGCTGCCCGAAGGTCTTTGACCTCTGCCGCAGCGTGAAGCCCGAACTGGCCGAGGTGGAGCCCGGCCGTTTCGTGGCCTGCCATCTTTACGCCGATACCAAGACCGCCGCCGGAGCCAACCGGACGGCCACCGAGGCCAAGAGCTGAACCAACAAGGAGAGACCCGAATGAAATTGAAATCCATCCTTCTCGGCGCTGCCGCAAGCTTTGCGCTTGCGCCCGCCGCCTTTGCCGAGCGCGGAAGCGACGGCGAAGTGAAGATCTTCTATTATCAGGCCGTTTCGACCCTGAACGCCTATCTTTCGTCGGGCACCAAGGACGTCGAGGCCGGCTCGCTGGTGCTGGAGCCGCTCGCGGGCTTCGACCAGGACGGCGTGCTGTACCCGCGTCTGGCGCAGGACATCCCCACCGTTGAAAACGGCGGCGTCTCGGCCGACCTGACCTCGATCACCTGGAAGCTGAAAGAAGGCCTCGTGTGGTCCGACGGCTCGCCCGTGACCTCGGCCGACGTCAAGTTCACCTGGGAATACTGCACCCATCCCGAAGGCGGCTGCGCCCAGGGCGCCAAGTATGAAGGCATTTCGGCCGTCGAGACGCCGGATGACCTGACCGTCGTGGTCAAGTTCACCTCGCCCAAGCCCTATCCCTACCAGCCCTTCACCGGCGGCACCGCGCCGATCCTGCAGAAGGCCCAGTTCGAAGCCTGCCTCGGCCCGGCGGCCTCGTCCTGCACCGAGCAGAACACCAAGCCCATCGGCACCGGCCCCTTCGTGGTCACCGACTTCAAGGTGAACGACGTGGTGACGCTGGAAGCCAACCCGAACTACCGTGACGCCGCGAAGCCCGCCTTCGCCAAGGTCACGATCAAGGGCGGCGGCGACGCGCTGGGTGCGGCCTCGGCCGTGATGGAAACCGGCGAGTTCGACTATGCCTGGAACACCCAGATCAACCCCGAGCAGCAGGAACAGATGACCGCTGCCGGCAAGGGCAAGTTCGTCAACGCCTTCGGCACCCTTGTCGAGCGCATCGAGATCAACATGACCGACCCCTCGCCCGCCCTGGCGGAAGGCGAGCGTTCGACCACCAAGCACCCGCACCCGGTGTTCTCGGATATCCGCGTGCGCAAGGCCCTGTCGATGGCCATCGACCGTCAGACGCTGGTTGACATCGGCTATGGCAGCGCCGGCCGCCCGACCTGCAACCTGGTGCCCGCCCCGGCCTATCAGGCCTCGGACAACACCGAGTGCATCGCGCAGGACATCGAAGGCGCCAAGGCGCTTCTGGCCGAAGCCGGCTGGACCGACACCGACGGCGACGGCATCGTTGACAAGGACGGCAAGAAACTGTCGATCCTGTATCAGACCTCGGTCAACGCCGTCCGTCAGGACTTCCAGGCGCTGGTCAAGGGCTGGTGGAACGAGATCGGCGTGGAAGTCGAACTGAAGTCGGTGGACGCCTCGGTGTTCTTCGGCGGTGACGCGGCTTCGCCCGACACCTTCCAGAAGTTCTATGCCGACGTCGAAATGTACGCCAACAACTTCGACGGCACCGACGCCGAGCCCTACATGGCGCAGTATCTCTGCGACAAGATCCCGGGCCCGGAAAACCAGTGGCAGGGCGAAAACATCAACCGCTTCTGCGATCCGGCCTATGACGCGCTGTTCAAGACCCTCTCGACCACCACGGGCATCGAAGCCCGCGGCGAAGTCGTGAAGAAGCTGAACGAAATGCTGACCAAGGACAGCTATGTCGTCATCCCGCTGGTGGACCGCGGCCGTCTGTCGGCGCAGTCGAACACGCTGGGCGGCTTCATCCTGAACACCTGGGACACCGAACTGTGGAACGTCCAGGACTGGGTCCGCGTGAAGTGATCTGACCTCATCGGGCGCGCGGCGGGTATCCGTCGCGCGCCCCCCTTTTTCCGCCCTCGCGCCACCATTCCGGGTAGCCCATGCTGACCTATACGCTGCGGCGACTTATGACCGCGATCCCGACGCTTCTGCTGATCTCGCTGGTGATCTTCCTTCTGGTCGATCTGGCGCCCGGCAGTCCGCTGTCGGAAGTTCCGCTGACCGTGCCACCCGAGGTGCGCCGCAAGATGCTTGAGGCGATGGGCGCCGACCAGCCGGTCATGGTGCGCTATGTCCTTTGGCTGAAACAATTCTTCTGGATCGAGCCGCTTTACGGCATCGACGGCCTGCTTGGCACCGATTTCGCCGGCGGCGCGCAGCGCATCATCTCGTGGCAGTCGAAGGTTCCCGTCTTCCAGATCATCGGCGAACGCCTGCCCCAGACGCTGACCGTGGTCGGCACCGCCTATTTCATCGGCGTGCTGATCGCGCTGCCCATCGGCATCTATTCGGCCTACCGGCAGTATTCCTGGTTCGATCAGGCCGGCACCTTCTTTGCCATGGCGGGCTTTTCGGTGCCGACCTTCTTTACCGGCAACGTGCTGATCCTGGTCTTCGCGGTGAAGCTGGGCTGGTTCCCCACGATCTATGACACCAACCTGAAGGTCACCGACTGGGACAGCTTTTACCGGCTGGTGATGCAGATGGCCCTGCCCGTCACCGTGCTGGCGCTGTTCAACGCCGCCGAGATCAGCCGCTATACCCGGTCTTCGGTGCTGGAAAACCTGGGCCAGGACTATGTGCGCACCGCCCGCGCCAAGGGCATGGGCGAACGGGTCGTGCTGCTGAAACACGTCCTGCGCAACTCGCTGATCCCGGTGGTCACCGTCATCGCGCTGGGTCTGCCCACGGTCTTTGGCGGCGCCATCGTGACCGAGCAGATCTTCAAGATCAACGGCATCGGCGCGGCGCTGATCGGGGCGATCAACGTCTCGGACCTGCCGACAGTGCAGACCATCACCTTCATCTTCGCGGTGCTGATCGTTCTTTTCAACCTGATCGCCGACATCCTCTATGGCATCCTTGACCCGCGGATCCGCTATGACTGAGCTGAAACTGGAAAAGCCGCGCAGCCAGTGGCGCGATGTCTGGGCGCAGTTCCGCCGCCACAAGGGCGCCATGGCGGCGCTGGTGCTGCTGATCGCGCTGGCCAGCTTCGTGCTGATCGGGCCGCTGGTCTGGCGGATCGACCCGAATTTCATCGAGCCGAACACCGCCAAGATGTTCAAGCTGCGCAACCTTGGCCCGTCCTGGGACCATCCGCTTGGCACCGACCAATTGGGCCGCGACATGCTGGCCCGGATGATGTTCGGCGGCCGCATCTCGCTGGCGGTGGGTTCGGTCGCCATGCTGGTCGCGCTGTTCATCGGCACCACGATCGGGGTTCTGGCCGGCTATTTCCGCCGGCTGGACAGCTGGCTGATGCGGCTGACCGATCTTTTCCTGGCCCTGCCGCTGCTGCCGCTGCTGCTGGTGATGATGTTCCTGTTCCGCGAAACCGTCGCGGGCATCATGGGGCCGCGTCTGGGCACCTTCATGCTGATCGTGGTGGCGATCGGCATCACCTCGTGGATGCAGGCCGCCCGTGTGGTGCGGGGCGAGGTGCTGGCGCTGAAGGAACGCGAATTCGTGCTGGCCGCCCGGTCGGTCGGAACGCCCGCGCGGCGCATCATCACCCGCCACATCCTGACCAACGTGCTGTCGCCGGTTCTGGTGGCGGCCACGCTGGGCATTGCCGCCGCGATCATCACGGAATCGGTGCTGTCCTTCCTGGGCCTGGGCTTCCCGCCCGATTTCCCGACCTGGGGGCGGCTGCTTTATGACGGGATCGACGCCATCCGCACCTACCCCGAGCGGGTGGTCTGGCCGGGGCTTGCCATCTCGCTGACGGTGCTGTCGGTCAACTACATCGGCGACGGTCTGCGCGACGCGCTGGACCCCCGGATTCGCGGCCGCTGACCGGGCCCGAAATTTGATCAAATCCGCCGCTCCCCCCTTGACGACCCCCCGGGGGGGCGCGCTACCTTGGCGCAGGTCAGAACGGGACATTCCATGCGGATCGGCATCCTCCAGACCGGGCTTGCGCCCGAGGCCCTCTCGGACACCATGGGGGACTACCCCGACATGTTCGCCCGCCTCCTGGACGGACAGGGCTTCACCTTCCGCACCTTCCGCGTGGTCGAAGGCGAATTTCCCGCCGATGTGCATGACTGCGACGGCTGGCTGATCACCGGCTCGCGCCACGGCGTCTATGAAGATCACCCGTGGATTCCGCCGCTGGAACAGTTCATCCGCGATGCCTTTGCCGCGCGGGTGCCGGTGGTGGGCATCTGCTTTGGCCATCAGATCGTGGCGCAGGCCATGGGTGGCAAGGTTGAACGCTATGACGGCGGCTGGGCGGTGGGCGCGACCGAGTATGATTTCTCGGGCGAGAAGCTGGTGCTGAACGCCTGGCACCGCGATCAGGTGACGCGCGCACCCGAAAGCGCCCGGGTCATCGCCACCAATGATTTCTGTGCCAACGCGGCGCTGCTTTATGACGACCGCGCCTTCACGGTGCAGGCCCATCCCGAATTCCGCCCCGAATTCGTCGATGGACTGATGAAGACCCGGGGCAAAGGTCTGGTTCCCGACGACGTGATGGCGGCCGCCGCATCCCGGCTGGCCGATCCCATCCAGGACAGAACCATGGCCGGCCGCATCGCGGCCTTCTTCAAGGAACCCCGCGCCTGATTCCGGGCAGGGGAAACCCGAACCAACAGTGTGAGCCCCATGTCCAAATGGACCGACCAGCTGCCCGAGGCGGCGCGTGACTACATCGGCAACCGCCGGGTGGACGAAGTGGAATGCGTGATCGGCGACATCGCCGGCGTCGCGCGCGGCAAGGCGATGCCGGCCGCGAAATTCGCCAAGCAGACCAACTACTTCCTGCCGAACTCGATCTTCCTGCAGACCATCACCGGCGAATGGGCCGACAACCCTTTCGACGCCTTTACCGAACCCGACATGATCCTTGAACCCGACTGGACGACGGCCACCGCCGCGCCCTGGACGGCGGACATCACGCTGCAGGTGATCCACGACGCCAAGGACCAGCAGGGCAACCTTGTGCCCTTCAGCCCGCGCAACGTGCTGCGCCGCATCGTCGATCTTTACGCCAAGCAGGGCTGGCGCCCGGTGGTGGCGCCCGAGATGGAATTCTTCCTGACCGCCCGCAACATCGACCCCAATCAGCCGGTGATCCCGCCGATGGGCCGCTCGGGCCGGCGCGCGGCGGGCAAGCAGGCCTATTCGCTGTCGGCGGTGGACGAATACGGCAAGGTCATCGACGACATCTATGACTTCGCCGAGGCGCAGGGTCTGGAAATCGACGGCATCCTTCAGGAAGGCGGCGCCGGGCAGATCGAGCTGAATCTGGCCCACGGCGATCCGGTCCGGCTGGCCGATGACGTGTTCTTCTTCAAGCGGCTGATCCGCGAGGCGGCGCTGCGGCACGACTGCTTTGCCACCTTCATGGCCAAGCCCATCGCCGGCGAGCCGGGCAGCGCCATGCATATCCACACCTCGGTGGTGGATGTGACCACCGGCAAGAACATATTCGCCGGCCCGAAAGGGGTCGAGACCGAGGCCTTCGGCCATTTCATCGGCGGGCTGCAAAAGCACCTGGGCGCGGCGATCGCGCTGTTCGCGCCCTATGTGAACAGCTATCGCCGCTACGTCCCCGACTTTGCCGCGCCGATCAATCTGGAATGGGGCCGCGACAACCGCACCACCGGCCTGCGGGTGCCGATTTCCGCGCCGGCGGCGCGGCGGGTGGAAAACCGCCTGCCGGGGATGGACTGCAACCCCTATCTCGGCATCGCGGCCACGCTGGCCTGCGGCTATCTGGGCCTTGTGAACAAGGTGCAGCCGCGCCCCGAATTCACCGGATCGGCCTATATCGACAGCGAGGATATCCCGGTCAACCTGGGCGACGCGCTGGATCTGCTGGATGAGGACGAGGCGCTGAAAGAGGTGATGGGCCCCGGCTTCGTTGCGGTCTACGATTCCGTCAAGCGCAACGAATACAAGGAATTCCTGCAAGTCATCAGCCCGTGGGAGCGTGAGCATCTGCTCCTGAACGTCTGATGAACCTTCTGCATGTCAACGACCGGACGGGGGAATACCCCGCCAGCTTCTATGCCGCGACCCGCGCCGAACTGGCCCCCTTCCCCACCCTGAAGGGCGAGGTGCGGGCCGATATCTGCATCGTCGGGGCCGGCTATACCGGCCTCTCGGCGGCGCTGCATCTGGCGCAGAAGGGCTATGACGTGGTGGTGCTAGAGGCGCATCGCGTGGGCTTCGGCGCCTCGGGGCGCAATGGCGGGCAGGTCGGATCAGGTCAGCGGCAGGATCAGGTCTGGCTGGAACGCGCGGCGGGGAAAGAGGCGGCGCACCGGATGTGGGCGCTGGCGGAAGAGGCGAAGGCCATGGTCAAGGGCCTGATCGCCGACCATGCCATGCCCGTGACCTTTCACCCCGGCGTCGCCCATGCCTGCTGGACCGATGCCGAGGTGGCCCACAGCCGCCACTATGCCGAAAAGATGGCCCGGGATTACGGCTATACCTATCTGGAGCAGATGGACCGCGCGGCCTTCCGCGCGCTGGTCGGCTCTCCCGCCTATCGCGGGGGCGAGGTGGACTGGGACGCCGGCCACGTCCACCCGCTGAACTATGCGATCGGGCTGGCGCAGGCGGCGGCGCGGGCCGGCGCGCGGATCTTTGAACGGTCAGAGGTGCATCACGTCGAACCCGGCGCGGCGCCGGTGGTGCGCACCGGCGCCGGCCGGGTGCTGGCCGGTCAGGTGATCCTGGCGGGCAACGGCTATCTCGGCAACCTTTCCGGCCCGGTGGCGGCGCGGGTGATGCCGATCAACAATTTCATCGTGGCGACGGAACCCTTGGGTGATCGGGCGAAAGACATCCTGTCGAAACCCGTCGCGGTGGCCGATACCAAGTTCGTGGTGAATTACTGGCGCCTGTCCGAAGACAACCGCCTGTTGTTCGGCGGCGGCGAAAGCTATGGCTGGCGCTTCCCCGATATCGTGAAAACCGTGTCGAAACCGATGCTTGAGGTCTATCCCCAACTGGCCGATGCCCGCATCGACTATGCCTGGGGCGGGACTTTGGCGATCACCATGAACCGCATGCCCTGCTTTGCCCGGCCGGGGCAGAACCTGCTGTCAGCCTCGGGCTATTCCGGGCATGGGGTGGCGATGGCGACGCTGGCCGGCCGGCTTCTGGCCGAGGCGGCGGCGGGCACGGCCGAGCGGTTCGACGTGATGGCGAACCTGCCGCAACCCCGCTTCCCCGGCGGCACCGCCCTGCGCTGGCCGCTGCTGGTGGCGGCGATGACCTGGTATTCCCTGCGCGACCGGCTGGGGTGGTAGCAGGCGGGCGTTGGGTCAGGGTGGCGCTTCGGCAAGGTGCGTGACATCACGCACCCTACCCCATCCCCCGTAGGGTGCGTGCTTGCACGCACCATCCCCACGCCTATTCGTCCCGCGCGCCCGCCATGAAATCCTCCACCGCCGCAATCTGTTCGGCGGTCATCCGCAGGCCCAGCTTCGACCGGCGCCAGACCACATCGGCGGCGTGGCGGGCAAATTCGTGCCGCATCAGCCAGCGCACCTCGGCCTCGCTCAGCGTGGCGCCGAAATCGCGGCCCAGGGCCTCGGCGCTGGCGGCACCGCCCAGCACGGCCCAGGCATCGGTGCCATAGGCCCGGATCAGCCGCGCCGCCCATTCCGGCGTCAGGAAAGGATGTTCGCCGCGCAGCCGCCCGGCCAGCGCAGCCTTCCCGTCCAGCGGAAAATCCCCGCCCGGCAGCGGCACCCGCGCCGTCCAGGCCCCGCGCGCCTGCGGGAAGAACGGCGCAAGCTTCACCAGCGCGCTTTCGGCCAGCCGGCGATAGGTGGTGATCTTGCCACCGAAGACGTTGAGCAATGGCGGCCCGTTGCGGTCCAGCGACAGCACATAATCCCGCGTCGCGGCGGTGGCCGATTTCGACCCGTCATTGTAGAGCGGCCGCACCCCGGAATAGCTCCACACCACATCGGCGGGCGTCACGGGCCGGGCGAAATACTGGCTGGCAAAGGCGCAAAGGTAATCCCGCTCGGCATCGGTACAGCGCGCCTCGCCCGGCTTGCCCTGATGGTCCTGATCCGTGGTGCCGATCAGGGTGAAATCCTGCTCATAGGGAATGGCAAAGATGATCCGCCCGTCCTTGCCCTGAAAGAAATAGCAGCGGTCGTGGTCAAACAGCCGCCGCGTCACGATATGGCTGCCCCGGACCAGCCGCACGCCTTCGGTCGTGGCCACATGGGCGACGTTGCGGATCACGTTCTCAACCCAGGGGCCGCCGGCATTCACCAGCGCGCGGGCGCGGTATTGCGCGGTGCCCCCGGCGGTTTCCACCGTCACCTCCCAGTGATCGGCCCGGCGCAGGGCCCCGGTCACCCTGGCGCCGACCAGCACCTTCGCCCCACGCAGCGCCGCATCGCGGGCGTTCAGCGCCACCAGCCGCGCATCCTCGACCCAGCAGTCGGAATATTCGTAGGCGCGGGCAAAACGCAGTTGCAGTGCCCGCCCCGCCGGATCGCGCGTCAGGTCCAGCGCCCGCGTGCCGGGCAGCACCTTGCGCCCGCCCAGATGGTCATACAGAAACAGCCCCAGCCGGATCAGCCAGGCCGGCCGCCGCCCCCGCATCCAGGGCATGACGACGGACAAAAGGCGTGAGGTCGGCGTTTCGGCGTCAAACCGCATCTCGGGCGACAGCGGCAGCACGAAACGCATCGGCCATGAGATATGGGGCATGGCGGCCAGCAGCGTCTCGCGCTCTTCCAGCGCCTCACGCACCAGCCGGAATTCGAAATATTCCAGATAGCGCAGCCCACCGTGGAACAGCTTGGTCGAGGCCGATGAGGTCGCCTGCGCCAGATCGCCCTGTTCGGCCAGCGTCACCGAAAGCCCCCGCCCCGCCGCATCGCGCGCAATCCCGCAGCCGTTGATCCCGCCGCCAATGATGAAAAGGTCGGAAATCTCGCCCATCGACGCCCCCTTGATTGGGGGCATCTAGGCGCGATTCAGGGTTCGGGTCAATTCGTTTCACGCAAATTCGCGCAAAATCGCGCTAACCCGCGCCACTGCTCAGAAATCGGTCTCGACGTAAAGCCCGGCGCAGTCAAAGGCCACCGCCGCCGCCGTCGCGCCGTTGTTCATGAAATGGCGCGGGCTGAGGAACTGGCTGTCCGCCGGCAGATCGGCCGACAGCGTCACCTCCTGCACCGCGCCGGTGCTTTCGTTGACCAGCCGCAGCCCGACCGTCGCCGCATTGGGCGCCGCCCCCAGATACAGCGTCAGCACATCGGTGGTGTTCAGCGCAAAGCCCGACCCCAAATCGCCTAGCGTCGGGGCGCCGGTGGCATCATTGGTCACGATCTGCCAGTTGGTGTGGGTTCCCGCCTGATAGCCGATACCGATGCAGTTGGTCACCGCGCTCAGCACCTGAGTTGCCGGCAGCGCCGAGGTTGAGCCGTAAAGCCCGAAGAACCCCATGCCCGTCGGCTGGATCGTTGTCAGCGACAGGCGCGACACCAGCGTCCAGCCCCCCAGCCCCGCCGCATTGCCCCGCCAGCAGATCCACTGGCCCGAACGTTCCTCGGCCGCCGAATCCGCCGTGGCGGCGCTGGTCACCCGCCAGCGGCGCATCGAGGTGGACAGGTTGGTGGCGCTCAGCGCCGGGGTGCTGACCGTGCCGGTGCCGGTGCGCGGCATGCCCATGGTCCCGACATTTGCGGCGCTCAGCGGCCCCCAGGTGGCCACGCGGTTGACGCCCATATGCGCCTGCAGCGGGAAATCGCGCCCGCTGGGCCGCGCCA
>JACZKR010000158.1 GCA_014859945.1 Paracoccaceae bacterium
CCTCGGGGGCTGGGGCGGGGGCAGTCTAGCAAAGCCCGCCCGCCCGGCAAGCCGGGTCAGAACGCCTCGGGCCGGGCCTCGCGCGCCATGTGGTCCAGCACGGCGTTGACGAACTTGGGCTCTTTCCCGTCGGGGAAGAAGGCCTTGGCCACATCGACATATTCGTTGATCGTGACCTTGGGGGGCGTCGCCATGTCCACCAGTTCTGCCCCGGCGGCGCGGAACAGCGCGCGGATCACCGGGTCGATCCGGTCGATCGGCCAGGCGGCCACCAGCGCGCGGTCGGTCATCTGGTCGATCCTGGCCTGCCAGTTGACGGCCTTTTCCACCACGGCGCGGAAATGATCGGGGTCGCCCTCGGCAAATTCACCTTCTTCATAGGTGGCGCCGAAGCGGTGGCTTTCGAACTCGCGGCAGACGGCTTTCACCGTCTGGCCCGAGCTTTCCATCTGGAACAGGGCCTGCACGGCATAAAGCCGGGCGGCCGATCGCATCTGTCGTTTGTCGGGGCCTGTCATGACCGGAATCCGATACCCTTCGTCTGGCCGGCCCATTTGCGCGAAAGCGCGATCAGATGCAAGGCGGCCGCGGCGGCACCGCCCCCCTTGTTTTGCCCCGCCGGATTGGCCCGCACCTCGGCCTGCGGGCGGTTTTCCACCGTCAGGATGCCGTTTCCGATGCAGGCGCCCTGAAGACCCAGAAGAGTGATGCCGCGCGAGCTGTCGTTGCAGACGGTGTCGTAATGCGTCGTCTCACCGCGGATCACGCAGCCAAGCGCGACATAGCCGTCATATTTGGCCAGCCGTTCGGCCAGCGCGATGGCGGTCGGCACCTCAAGCGCGCCGGGCACCTCGATCAGGTCGGTCTCGGCCCCGCAGGCGGCGGCCGTGGCCCGCGCGCCGGCCACCAGATTGTCGGCGATGTCCTTGTAATAGGGTGCCACCACGATCAAGAGCCGCACCGGCTTGTCAAAGGCGGGCAGCGGCAGGGTGTAGTGGATCTCGGCGCTGGCCATGGCTTACTCCGGTATGGACTTGGTGCCGGTGATCGAGATGCCGTAGGCTTCAAGCCCCACCACCTTCGGCGCCTTGGAATTGGTGACCAGCACGATCTGCGTCAGCCCCAGCGACGACAGGATCTGCGCCCCAAGGCCATACTGGCGCAGCGTGTGGGGCGAGATGCCGCTTTCGTCGATCAGCTTCATCGTGGTGTCGCGCAACAGCACCACCACGCCGCGCCCCGCTTCGGAGATGACCTTCATCGCGCCCTGCAGGTTGCCGACATGGGTGTCACCGATGCCCAGCACATCCTCAAGCGGGTTCAGCGCATGGACGCGCACCAGCACCGGACCGTCGTCCGACAGATCGCCCTTGGTCAGGACGATGTGGTCGGCGCCTTGCGTTTCATCGGCGAAGACCCGCATCAGCCAGTCGCCACCATGCACCGAATGCACCCGCTTGACCGAGCGTTCGCGCACCAGATTGTCGTGGCGGCGGCGGTAGGCGATCAGGTCGGAAATCGTGCCGATCTTCAGCCCGTGCTTCTGGGCAAAGGCGATCAGGTCGGGCAGGCGGGCCATGGTGCCGTCTTCGTTCATGATCTCGCAGATCACGCCCGAGGGGTTCAGCCCGGCAAGGCGGCTGATGTCCACCGCCGCTTCGGTATGGCCGGCGCGCACCAGAACCCCGCCGTCCTTGGCGCGCAGCGGAAAGACATGGCCGGGGGTGGCGATGTCGGTCGGGCCCTTGGTGGGGTCGATCGCCACCGAAACGGTGCGGGCGCGGTCGGCGGCGGAAATGCCCGTCGAGACGCCTTCGCGCGCCTCGATCGAGACGGTGAAGGCGGTTTCATGCCGCGAGGCGTTCTTGGGGCTCATCAGCGGCAGGCCAAGCGCGTCGATCCGGTCGCCCGGCAGGGCAAGGCAGATCAGGCCGCGGCCATGGGTGGCCATGAAGTTCACCGCCTGCGGGGTGCACATCTGCGCCGGGATCACCAGATCGCCCTCATTCTCGCGGTCTTCGTGATCGACCAGGATGAACATGCGTCCGTTGCGGGCGTCCTCGATGATCTCTTCGACCGAAGAGACCGCATCGGAATAGTCGGTACGATGGCCGGTCATGGGCTCCCCCGAAAGTGGCTTTCCTGCCTCTACAATCCCGGCGCGCGAAAGGCCAGAGGGCTGCGCCGCGCTTGGTGCTTGGCGGGCCGGTGCCCTGCCCCTATCATCGGCGCTGCCGCGGCCGGCTTGCCGCGACAAGACGGAGGAAGACATGCCCGCATCTGTCCGACACTGCGCGGTTCTTGCCGCAGCCTTGGCCTGCGCCCTTGCAGGCGCGGCCATGGCCGGGCCGGTCACCGACAAGGCGGCCGAGATCGAATCGATGACCGCCAGCGGCGATTATCAGGGCGCGCTGGCCGCGTCCCGCGACCTGACGGCGGCGCTGTGGGATGAGGTTCCGGGCATCGTCTTTTCCGAAACGCTGGCCGTGGCCGAACCCGCGGCGGGGTTCGGCCTGTACAACCCGCGGCCCGATACCCGCTACAAACCCGATGAGCCGGTGATCCTTTACGCCGAACCCTTCGGCTTCGGTTACGGCACGGCGGGCGAGGGGCTGTTCACCATCGGCTTCTTCGTCGATCTGCAGGTGCTGGCCGAAGACGGCAGCGAACTGGCCAATGTGCAGAACGTGACCGAACTGAACCTGGCCTCGCGCTATCAGAACCGCGAGTTTCAGGCGAACATCACCTACAACCTGACCGGCATCCAGCCCGGCAAATACCGGCTGGTGACCACGCTGCGCGACAAGAACTCGCCCAAGTCCGGCAGTTTCGAGACCGAGATCGAGGTGGTCGCAGCCGAAGACGGCGGCGGATGACCATGGCCGATACCCCGGGTGCAGGCCCCGCCGGCGGCCGCCAGTCTCCGATCCTGACGCTGACGCTGAACCCGGCGCTGGATATGGCGACCGATGTCGCGCGCATCGTGCCGGGCGAAAAGCTGCGCTGTGGCGAGCCGCTGCTGGACCCGGGCGGCGGCGGGCTGAACGTCAGCCGCGCCATCCGGGCGCTGGGCGGCGACAGCCTGGCGCTGGTGGCGCTGGGCGGGCTGACGGGAGACCGGCTGGCCGGGCTGATCCGGGCCGAGGGCGTCACCTTCCTGTCGATCCTTGGCCCGGGCGAGACGCGGACCTCGCTGACCGTGAACGAGGCCGGGACGGGGCTGCAATACCGCTTCATGCTGCCCGGCCCGGTCTGGGGCGCCGAAGAGCGCGCCCGCGTCTTCACCCTGTTGCGGGCCACCGCGCGGCCCGGCGGCATCTCGGTGATCTCGGGCAGCCAGCCGCCGGGCGTGCCGCCGGACTTTCCGGCGCAGCTCGCGGCCTCGATGCCCGAAAGCCGGGTGGTGCTGGACACTTCGGGCGCGGCGCTGACTCAGGCGGTGACGCGGCCCATTCCGGGCCTGCATGTGCTGCGGATGGACGGCGAAGAGGCCGAGGCTCTGGCCGGCCGCAAGCTGGACAGCCGGGCCGACACCGCGGAATTCGCGCAGTCGCTGGTGCGGCAGGGCGTGGCGGGCATGGTCGTGGTGGCGCGCGGAGCCGATGGCAATGTGCTGGCCGACATCAGCCAGCGCCTGTTCGCCGCCGCCCCGAAGGTCGAGGTGAAAAGCACCGTGGGCGCCGGCGACAGCTTTGTGGCGGCCTTCGTTCTGGCGCTGGCGCGCGGGCAAAGCCGGTCCGAGGCGCTGGCCATGGGCACTGCGGCGGCGGCGGCGGCGGTGATGACCGATGCCACCCAGC
>JACZKR010000159.1 GCA_014859945.1 Paracoccaceae bacterium
GTGGGGGTGGGCGTTCTTCACCTCGGGCCCGCCATGGGTGGCCCAGCGGGTGTGGCCGATGCCGGCCTTGCCGGCCAAGGGCTCATGCACCAGAAGGTCCGACAGGTTGACCAGCTTGCCCACCGCGCGGCGCCGGTCCAGCCGGCCGGCGTTCACCGTGGCGATGCCGGCGCTGTCATAGCCGCGATATTCCAGCCGCTTCAGCGCCTCGACGATCAGGGGGGCCACCTCGTTATGGCCCAGAACTCCGACGATGCCGCACATTATGCTTTTCCTTTCGCGGCCTTGATGGCGCGCAGCCGCTCGAACAGCCTGGTGGCCAGACCGGGTTTGACGACCTGCTTCGCCCGGCCGATGGCCAGCGCTTCGGCCGGCACGTCCTCGGTGATCACCGAACCCGAGGCGGTCAGCGCCCCGTCGCCCACCGATACCGGCGCCACCAGCATGGTGTCGGACCCGATGAAGGCGCGCTTGCCGATGGTGGTGCGGTGCTTCATCACGCCATCATAGTTGCAGGTCACCGTGCCCGCGCCGATGTTGGTGAACTCGCCGACATGGGCGTCTCCCAGATAGGTCAGGTGACCGACCTTCACGCCTTCGTCCAGGATGGCGTTCTTGATCTCGACGAAGTTGCCGACATGCACGTCTTCGGCCAGTTCGGCGCCGGGACGCAGCCGCGCGAAGGGCCCCACATCGGCGCCCCGGCTGACATGGCAGCCTTCCAGATGGCAGAAACCCTTGATCTCGGCCCCGCTTTCGATGGTCACGCCGGGGCCGAAGAGCACATGCGGCCCCACGGTCGCATCGCGGCCGATGACGGTATCCAGCGCAAAGAACACGGTTTCCGGCGCCGTCAGGGTGACGCCGTTCTCCAGCGCCTCGGCCCGGGCGCGTTTTTGAAATTCCGCTTCCGCCTCAGCCAGTTGCGCGCGGGTGTTCACACCCAGCGTTTCGGCCTCGGGACAGATCACCACGCCGGCCGCCGCCGGGCTTTCGCCGCCCGCGCGGGCATTGGCAATCGCCACCACGTCGGGCAGGTAGTATTCGCCCGCCGCATTGTCATTGCCGACCGCATCGACCAGCGCCCGCAGCACATGGACCGAGGCGCAGACCACGCCCGAGTTGCACAGGGTGATCGCGCGTTCCGCGGGGCTCGCATCCTTCCATTCGACGATGCGCTGCACCCAGTCGCCCTGCACAACCAGCCGGCCATAGCGGCCGGGGTCGGCGGCTTCGAACCCCAGCACGACGACCGAATGGCGCTGCCGCGCCTCCAGCATCGCCTGAAGCGTCTCGGTCCGCACGAAGGGGGTATCGCCGTAAAGCACGATCACCTCGCCGCCCGAGCCTTCAAGCAGCGGCAGGGCCTGGGCGACGGCATGGGCGGTGCCCAGCTGTTCTTCCTGCACCACGACTTCGACCGCCTCGTCAAAGGCGCGGGCGCTGGCCGCGACGGCTTCGGCGCCGTGGCCCGCGACCACGACGATGCGCGCCGGATCAAGGCTGCGCGCGGTGGCCAGCGCGTGATGCAAGAGCGGCGCGGCCGCCACCTTGTGCAGCACCTTGGGCAGATCGGAATTCATCCGACTGCCCATGCCCGCCGCCAGAACGATCACCGAAACCGCCATGCCTGCCCTTTCTTTTCTGTTGCGCCCGTTTTACCTGCGAATGGCAGGGTCGCAAGGGGCGGCAGGCTCACGGAAGGTTACAGGATGCGCACGGTGGTCTTTGATCTCGACGGCACGCTGGCCGATACCTCGGCCGATCTGCTGGCTGCGGCCAATGCCTGTTTCGAGGCGATGGGCCATGGCGCGCTGTTGGACGGGGGCGATGCGCTGACGGCCTTTCACGGCGGGCGGGCCATGCTGCGGCTGGGCTTTTCACGCCTTGAGGGGGCGTGGAGCGAGGCCGATGTGGACCGCCAGTATCCGCAGCTTCTGGCGCATTATGCCGACGGGATTGACCGGCACACCCGGCTGTACCCCGGCGCCGTGGAAGCGGTCGAGGCGCTGCGCCGCGCGGGCTTTGCCACCGCCATCTGCACAAACAAGCCCGAGGGGCTGGCGGTGGAACTGGTGCGGCGGCTGGGCGTGACGGGGCTTTTCGGCGCGCTGGTCGGGGCCGACACCCTGCCCACCCGCAAGCCCGACCCCGCGCCCTATCTGGCGGCGGTGGCGCGGGC
>JACZKR010000160.1 GCA_014859945.1 Paracoccaceae bacterium
CCTCAAAACCCTCGCGCCCGGCGATATAGGCCACGGGGGTGCCGTGCAGGTTGCCGCTTTCGGTGGAAAGGGGGGTGTGGAAATCGGAATGGGCGTCCAGCCACAGAAGGAACAGGGGCACGCCTTCGCGCGCGGCAAAGGCGGCGGCACCCGCCACGCTGCCAAGGGCCAGGCTGTGGTCGCCCCCCATCACGATGGGCAGCCCGCCTTCCGACAGGGCGTCATCAACGCGGTCGGCCAGAACCTCGGTCCAGCCGACGCATTCCGAAAGTGAATGCACCGCCGGATTGGGGCAGGGCGCGGGCCGCAAGCTTGGCAGTTCCACGTCGCCCCAGTCTTCAACCCCGTGGCCAAGATCGGCGATGGCGCGGGCAAGGCCCGCCACGCGGTAGGCGGCCGGCCCCATCAGGCAGCCGGGGCGGCGCTGGCCTTCGTCGATGGGGGCGCCGATCAGGATGGTGCGGGGCATGGGCGGTCTCCTTTTCCGGTAGGGTGATTCCGGCTTGCGGCATTTTCCAGCGGATCATACGACAGAATGGCGCGCAGACCGCGCGAAATGGCAGAGGGGCTGACCGGAATGGATGAGGTGGATCAGCGGCTGATCGCCGAGTTGCGCCGCGACGGGCGGGCCGCGCTGTCGGAGCTGGCCGAGCGGCTGGGTCTGGCGCGCGGCACCGTGCGCGCCCGGATGGAGCGGCTGGTGGAGCGGGGCGAGATTGCCGGCTTCACCGTGCTGACCCGCGGCGACGTGACCGCCGCCCCGGTGCGCGGGCTGATGATGATCGGCATCGAGGGGAGGGGGGGCGAGCGGGTGATGGCCCGGCTTCAGGGGATACCGGCGGTGATGGCGGTGCATTCCACCAACGGCAAATGGGACCTGATCGCGGAACTGGCGACGCAGACGCTTCTGGAACTGGATGAGGTGATCCACCGCATCCGCGCCATCGACGGTGTGATCACCAGCGAGACGAACCTGCTGCTCTCGACCCGCCGGGCGGGGCGGCGGTAGGGGCGTAGGGTGCGTGTTCACACGCACCTTGCCGGTTGCCATGGCGAAGGCCATCGCCTTCGCCACCGCCCAACATCGCAACCCTCACCGGTCGGGCCTCAAAGGCCCGGCCAGCGCCCGCCCGCCCCCGGCGGGCGCTTCTCGCCCGCCGGGGGCGGGCCTTTCGTACTGCGTGCCGCACCGACTCTGGTTGAACCCGCACGCGCGGGCGGGGGCGAGGCGGTGCCTCGCCCAATCCCGCCCGGACAGTAGGGTGCGTGTTCACACGCACCATCCCGGCCACCATGGCGAAGGCCATCGCCTGAGCCACTTCCTGACATCGGCCATCTGCACCGGTCGGGCCTCAAAGGCCCGGCCAGCGCCCGCCCCGCCCTCGGCGGGCGCTTCTCGCCCGCCGGGTCGGGCGCTGGCCTCTCGTATCTCTTGCCGCGCCGCTTCGGGTTGACCCCGCGCACGCGGGCGGGGCGAGGCGGTGCCTCGCCTGTTCCCGCCCGGAACAGGTTGCGCCGTTTGTGGCCTGCGTAGGGTGCGTGTTCACACGCACCATCCCGGCATCCATGGCGAAGGCCATCGCCTTCGCCACCCCGGAACATCGCCACCTGCACCGGTCGGGCCTCAAAGGCCCGGCCAGCGCCCGCCCCGCCCGGACAGTGTAGGGTGCGTGGTTCCCACGCACCGCCCGGACTACCGCCCGGTGAACTCCGGCGCGCGCTTTTGCAGGAAGGCCGCCACGCCTTCGCGGAAATCGGCGCTGGCGCCGCATTGGCCCTGCATCCGCGCCTCAAGCGCCAGCTGCGCATCCAGATCATGGGCGAAGCTTTGGCGCAGCATCGCCTTGATGCCGCGATAGGCCAACCCCGGACCGGCGGCCAACTGGGCGGCGCGGGCGCGGACATGGGCGGCAAAGCTGTCGTCCGGCACTGCTTCCCAGATCATGCCCCAGTCGGCCGCCTGCCGGGCGCTGATCTTGTCGGCGAAGAGCATCGCCCCCATCGCCCGCGCCAGCCCGATCTGGCGCGGCAGCCAGTGGGTGCCGCCGGCATCGGGCACCAGACCGATCCGGGTGAAGGCCTGAATGAAACTGGCGCTTTCGGCGGCGATCACCACATCGCAGCCCAGGGCCAGATTGGCCCCGGCCCCCGCCGCCGCCCCGTTGACCGCGGCGATCGTCGGCAGCGGACATTCGGTGATGTCCTTGAGCATCGGCACATATTCTTCGTTCAGGATGCGTTCGAAATCCACCGCGCCGGCCTGCTGCGCGTCCTGCAGATCCTGGCCTGAGCAGAAGGCCCGTCCCGCCCCGGTCAGCACCAGAACCCGCGCCTCGGCCACCGCCCGGGCGATGGCTGCGCGCAACTGCCCCCGCAGGGCCGAGGAGAGCGCATTCATCACCTCGGGCCGGTTCAGCGTCAGCGTGGCGATGCCGCCGGACAGCTCATAGGTCACAAGATCGGGCGTCTGGTCGGTCATGGCATCTCCTCCGGTGGCGGCAGATTAGCGCCGCCGCGCCCGGGGGAAAGCGGAACCCCGCGTCACTCGCGCGTCAGCGCCTCAAGACGGGCCTGTTCCTCAGCCGTCAGGGCGGCCTCTTCGGGCGTGCGGGTGCGGCGGCGCTGGGCGGCAATGGCAATCGCCGCGCCCGCCAGCAGCATCGCCGGCCCCGCCAGCCACAGGATCAGCCCCGATCCGGTGGCGCGCGGGTTGAACAGCACGAACTCGCCATAGCGGGCGACGACATAGTCGATCACCTCGGCGTCGCTGTCGCCCGCCACCAGACGCTCGCGCACCGCCAGCCGCAGGTCGCGGCTGATCTGGGCGTTGGAATCGTCGATGGATTCGCCCTGGCAGACCGGGCAGCGCAACTGACGCGAGATCTCGCGCGCCCGCGCCTCCAACGCGGGGTCGGAAAGCATCTCATCGGGCTGCACCGCCAGAACGGGGCCGGCCACCAGAAGAAGCACCGCCAGAAGGATCGCACGCATCGGCCTACTCCGCCGGCTGGGCGGCCCCGTTCTGGCGGTGCAGCCCGATG
>JACZKR010000161.1 GCA_014859945.1 Paracoccaceae bacterium
CGCCTCGACCTGCGGCGGCTGGGGCGCGGGTTCGGCCGGCTGCTCCGCCGGCTCGGCCGGCTTCGGCGCCGAGGCCATCATCGCCTGATAATCCGCCTCGGAGATCAGCGAGACCTCGGCCACCTGCATCTCGGGCGCGTCATTGGGCGCAAACAGCCAGTCCCCCAGCGCGACCCAGAGGATCAGCCCCGCATGTCCGATGGCCGAAAGTGTGGTGCCCCTGTCCCACTCCATGACCGGGTCCTAGTTGCCACCCATCGCGGGGCCGCCGGTGTTGGTGACCAGCCCGATGTTGTTGAAACCGCCCGCATTCAGCGCGCCCATGACCTGCGCCACCCGTTCATAGGCCAGGGCCCCGTCGGCGCGCAGGAAGATCTTGTCGCTGGTCCGTTCAGCAGCGATGGCCGACAGCTTGGGGATCAGTTCCTCATCCGCGACCTCGGTGGTCTGGATCAGCAGAAGCCCGTCGGCGGTGATGGTGATGGTCAGCGGCTCTTCATCCTCATTCGGCAGGGCATTCGCGGCCGTGTCGGGCAGCTTGATCGGCACGCCGACCGTCAGCATCGGCGCGGCGACCATGAAGATGATCAGAAGCACCAGCATCACGTCCACGAAGGGCGTGACGTTGATCTCGCTCATCGCGGCCGAGGCCCCCCGGCGCCGTCCGCGCCGCCCGCCTCCGCCACCCTTCTTTGCCACCCCCGCGCCCATGGATCAGGCGTCCAGCTGGCGCGAGAGGATGGTGGCGAATTCGTCGGCAAAGGCCTCATACCCGCCCAGGATACGTTCGCTGTCGGCGTTCAGCTTGTTGTAGGCCACGACCGCCGGAATGGCGGCGATCAGGCCGATGCCGGTGGCCAGAAGCGCCTCGGCGATGCCGGGGGCCACGGTGGCCAGATTGGTGTTCTGGCTGATGGCGATCTGTTCGAAGCTGTGCTTCACCCCCCAGATCGTGCCGAACAGCCCGATGAAAGGCGCGGTCGAGCCGGTGGTGGCCAGGAAGGACAGGCCCTTGTTCAGCACTTCGGATTCGCGCGCGATGGCCACATCCATCGCCCGGTCGATGCGCGCCTGCGCCCCGGCGATCAGTCCGCCATCCTGGCGGTGGCTGCGCCGCCATTCCAGCATGCCGGCGGCAAAGATCTTTTCCGAGGCACCCTGCGGTTCGCCGCCGATGCGTTCGTAAAGCTCATCCAGCGGCTCGCCCGACCAGAAGGCGTGGTCGAACACCGCCGCCTCGGTCCGCGCGGCGCGGAACATCAGGTGCTTCCGGACGATGATCGCCCAGGACCAGAAGGACATCACCATCAGCCCGATCATCACGAGTTTCACCGTGAAGGTCGCGCGTGCGAAAAGGGCGAGCATGGAGAAATCAATCTCCTGCGCCATGCCGAGGGCTTCCGTTTCCATTACGCCTGCTCTTGTTTCGGGGCTCTTCGGCCGCCTGTTAGCGCTGATTCTACCCGGATTTGAAGGGGAATGCCAACACAATGCCGTGGCCGGGCAGATTGGCGCCGTCCGGTGCCCTGCCCTGCGCCTTCAGGTTGTCAGCGCGGCGCGGATTTCGGCAGGAAGCCGGGCCGGCTGCCCCCCCGCCGTCAGGCAGACCAGCGTGACAACGGCCGCAAACAGCACCTCATCGCCGCGCCGCACCTCTTGCCGCAGCACGATCCGCGCCCCGCCAAGGGTCACAAGCGTGGTCTCGACATCGAGAATGTCGTCAAACTTCGCCGGCCGCAGATAATCCGCCTCGACCCGCCGCACGGCAAAGACGATGCCCGCCTCCTCACGCAGCCGCCCCTGATCGACGCCAAGACCCCGCACCCATTCGCTGCGGGCGCGTTCGATGAATTTCAGGTAGTTGGCGTAATAGACGATGCCGGCAAGGTCGGTATCCTCATAATAGACGCGCAGGGTATGGCGGTGGGTCATGGCGGCTCCGGCTGAACGGCGCCGATGCTGGATCAGCGCGGGCGAAAGGTCCAGACGGGGCTTGCGGCGGGGCGGCGCGATGCCGACATTCGCCACGACAACCGGAGACCCGCCATGCTGCGCCCCCTGACCGCCCTGTGCCTGATGGCCCTGCCCGCCGCCGCCGAAGAGGCGGGCCGCGTCGGCGTTGACTGGGTCGGCAACGACATCGTCATCGAAGCCTTCGCCGATCCCGAGGTGCAGGGCGTGACCTGCCACATCGCCTATTTCGAACGCTCAACCTATGACCGGCTGACGCAGGGCAACTGGTTCGAAGACCCGTCCTATTCGGCAGTGGATTGTGTGCAGACCGGGCCGATCGTGCTGGGCAAGGGGGTTTCCACTTCGCCCAAGGGTGAAACGGTGTTTTCCGAACGCCAGTCGCTGATCCTGAAATCGCTGAAGGTGACGCGGATCGTCGATACGCAGAACCGCGCGCTGATCTATCTGGCCCATGCCTCGGAACTGACCGAAGGATCGGGCAAGATGTCGGTCTCGGTCATTCCTCTGCCGGCGCCTTAAGGCCCAGCCGCGCCAGTTCGGCCGCCTCATCCCGCAGGGCCGCGCGGCCCTTGGGCGTCAGCGCATAGATGCCGCGCTCCACCCGCTCGAACCAGCCGTAGTGGTCATCGCGCATCAGGACAGCCGCCCGCGCGACGCCGGTCGCCGCCGCGACCGCAGCCGCCTTCATGGCCCCGCCCGAAAGCGCCGCCAGACAGCGCAGGGCGTCCTGCCGGTAGGCGGTGACGCGGCGGACGCCCGTCGTGCCCCCGGTGTTCGGATCGCCCACCCGCCGCGAAAACTCCCGCAACAGCCGCCCGGCCCGCAGGACATTCCGGCGCGGCTGATAGGGGCCGGGGTCAAGATGCGCCTCGACCACCTCACCGCGCACCGCCAGCAGGCCCAGCCCCAGCCGGCGGCAGAGCGCGGTGATCTCCTTGTAGCGCAGCCCCCAGCCCCGCGGCCCCAAAGGCACCGCAAGATAGACCGCATCGAACAGCGCCTGCCGCGCCACCCCCTGCATCACCAGCGCCAGCGAGAATGTCAGCTTCAGTTCCACCACCACCGGCGGCTCATCCCCCCGCACCGCCATCAGGTCGCAGGCGCCGATCTCGGCCTTGACCTCATAGCCCTGCGCCTCAAGGAAGGCTTTGACGGGGGCGGAAAGATCGGCCTCCTTCACAGCCGCGCCGCCAGCCGCAGCGCATGCGAGGCATCACGCGCCACCGCCGGCAGAACCGGATCATAGGCGGCACGGATCAGCCCGGCGATCTCGGGCCGCAGGATCACCGTCCCGCCGGAACGGGCCAGAGGCGAGGTTTCGGCAAAGGCCGCCTCACCCCACAGCAGAATGACCTGAACCGCTTCATTCAGCGCCAGAACCTCGGCCGGCAGATCGGCCAGCGCCCCCTCCATCCGCAGGAAGACGAAGGCCGCGCGGATCGCCCCCTGCGCATCAAAGCGGAAAAAGCGGTACTGCGCCGCCCCCTGCGCCGCCAGCCGGTCGCACAGGGGGCCAAGGTCGGGCACCAGCCGGTCCAGCCCCGGCACCTGCGGCAACTCGGCCCAGTCGCGGAAGAAGAAGACCATCAGATTGGCCCCAAGCTCGGGGTCGGTCTCGGCCATCCGGTGGCCGGCCAGCGTCACCACCGCCTCGATCGCACCCTTTGCCGTGGCCAGCGTCGAGTCATCGACCCCGAAGACCACCGGCACGATGGGCCGCCCCCAGCGGGCGAAAAGATAGCCGCCATCGGCGCGAGTGAAATGGTGCTGGACCTGATCGGGCGTCATCGGGGCGGCTCTCCGGGCTTTTGCCCCTCCCTACCCGGCCCCGGGCACGGCCTCAACCGCCGTTGATCCGAAGGCGCCTTGCCGCAGGCGGCAAGTCATTCCCTAAGGTCGTCTGCGCGGCCCAAGGGCCGCTTGCCTCCGCCCGGGGGCGTCCCGCCCCCGGCCCCCCCGGGAGTATTTTGAAAGGTGCAGATGCGCAGTTGCACCTTTTGAAATACTCCCGCCGGAGGCGAACGATCCGAGCCGGTTGGCGCGCCTGCGCGCCAGAGGCGAGAGGAAAGACTTGCGCCGCGCCCCCGCGCGGCGCGCGATCGGATCAGGCTTCGAACAGGTCGCTTTGGCCGGGTTGGCGCGGGGGTTCGATCCCCAGATGCCGCCAGGCGCGGGCGGCGAGCATGCGGCCGCGGGGGGTGCGCTGGATCAGGCCCTGTTGCAGGAGGTAAGGTTCGATCACCTCTTCGATGGCATCGCGGCTTTCCGACAGCGCCGCCGAAAGCGTTTCCACCCCCACCGGACCGCCGCCGTAATGGTCGGCCATCAGCATCATGTAGCGGCGGTCGGCCCCGTCGAGGCCCAACTTGTCCACCCCCAGCCGGGTCAGCGCGCGGTCGGCGATGGCGCGGGTCAGCCGGCCGTCGCCTTCCACCGTCACGAAATCGACCACCCGGCGCAACAGACGCCCGGCGATACGCGGGGTGCCGCGGGCTCGAGCGGCAATCTCGCGCGTGCCGTCGGGATCGGCCGGGATGCCCAGAAGCCGCGCGCCGCGGCGCACGATCTCGTCCAGCTCATCCTCGGTATAGAACTGCAGCCGGGTCGGGATGCCGAAACGGTCGCGCAGCGGCGTGGTCAGAAGGCCCAGCCGCGTGGTCGCACCGACCAGTGTGAAGGGCTGCAGGTCGATGCGCACTGTCCGCGCCGCAGGGCCTTCGCCGATCACCAGATCCAGCGCGAAATCCTCAAGCGCCGGATAAAGCACCTCTTCGACCACCGGCGACAGGCGGTGAATCTCGTCGATGAACAGCACATCGCGGGGCTCAAGGTTGGTCAGGATCGCCGCAAGGTCGCCCGGCTTGGCCAGCACCGGGCCCGAGGTCATGCGGAAGCCCACGCCCAATTCGCGCGCCATGATCTGGGCCAGCGTCGTCTTGCCCAGGCCCGGGGGACCATGGAACAGCGTGTGGTCCATCGCCTCACCCCGGACCTTGGCGCTTTCGATGAAGACGCGCAGGTTGGCCCGCGCCTCGTGCTGGCCGATGAATTCGTCCAGCCCCTGCGGACGCAGTGCGCGGTCGGTGTCTTCGGGCAGGCGGTCGGGGCGAAGGGTGGGATCGGACTGCATGGCTTACTTCTTCGGCGCCAGCAGCTTCAGCGCGGCGCGGATCAGCGCGGCGGTATCGGCCTCGGGCGCCTCGGCGGCTGCGGTGGCCACGGCCTGCGCCGCATCGCCCGGGCTGTAGCCGAGGTTCTGCAGCGCCGACAGCGCATCGGCGGTATAGGCCGCGCGCGGTGGCGGGGCGGCGACGCGTTTCGCGGGCGTGGCGGCCGGCGCCATCGGCTCGATCACCGCGTCACCGGCATCGGCCACCGCCGACAGCCGCACACCCGCCGCCATCACGCCCGGCGCCTTGGCCTTGAGTTCCAGAATGACCCGCTGCGCCAGTTTCGGCCCCACGCCGGGCGCCGCCTGCACCGCGCGCGCATCGCCCAAGGTGATCGCGCGGGCCACGCCTTCGGCCCCCAGCGTGCCCAGGATTGCCATGCTGGCCTTGGCCCCCACCCCCTGCACCGTCATCAAGAGCTTGTGCCATTCCTTTTCCAGCATGGTGGGAAAGCCGAAGAGCTGCAGCAGGTCTTCGCGCACCAGAAGCTCGGTATAAAGCGAAACCGCCTCACCCTCGCCCGGCAGGGCGGCCAGGGTGCGGTCGCTGACATGGACGATATAGCCCACGCCGCGCACGTCGATCAGCACGCTGTCGGTGCCCCGCCAGTCCAGCCGCCCGGAAAGCCGCCCGATCATCCGGCCGCCCTCCGCAGCGCGTCCTGCAGCCGGGTCGAGGATTGCACATGATGGGCGTGGCAGATGGCCACGGCCAGCGCATCGGCGGCATCGGGGCCGGCGACCTTCACCCCCGGCAGATGCAGGCGCACCATGTGGTCGATCTGCACCTTGGCGGCATGGCCCACGCCGACCACCGTCTTTTTCACCGCATTCGGGGCGTATTCGCCCACCTCGATCCCGGCCTGCGCCGGCACCAGAAGCGCGATGCCCCGCGCCTGACCCAGTTTCAGGGTGGCGACGGCATCCTTGTTGACGAAAGTATGTTCCACCGCCGCCGTTTCGGGCGCGTAAAGGCGCACGACCTCGGTCAGCTGGGCATGCAGGCTGCGCAGGCGTTCGGCAAGGCTGCCCTCGGCCCCGTCGGAATGGCAGATGCCGTTCGCGACATGGGCGATTCTGGCGCCCGCCACGTCGATCACCCCCCAGCCGAGGTTGCGAAGGCCCGGGTCGATCCCCAGAACGCGCATGCCTGCCCCTTTTCACCGTTTTCCAAGGACTAGCACGAAAAGAGAACATCCGCCAAGGCCAATCCGGCGGGCGGGCCGCCTGCCACCGGGGGGGCTTGCGCCGCGTGACGACCGTGTTATGCAATTGCAGAAAGGCGACGATCCGGCCGCTGAAAGCGACGGAAACCGCCCTGACCGTGCAAATCATGGCAATTTCATGGCAAACCGTCATGCGCGGCGCGCATTGCTGCATTGCTTTCGCATGGCTTGCTTCGCGTTCGCAGCAAGACTATCTGGGCGGCATCAGGGGCAGATAATCGCCTCGGTAATGAGCAGTTTGTGAAAGGAACACGCCATGGCCGCCTATGAGACGTCCCGCGCGGCGCCGTTTGGCGCCATCTCGATCTTCCGCTTCGTCCAGTCGCTGGGTGAAGTTTCCGCCCGCTTCGCCGCATGGAACGATGCGCGGGTGACCCGCAAGACGCTGTCGAAGCTCACCGACCGTGAGCTGGACGATATCGGTCTTTGCCGGGGTGATATCGAGCTGATCGGCCGCTGAGCCGTCAGCCATCGGGATTGACGGGGCCGTCGTCCGCAGGGACGGCGGCCCTTGCGCATTCAGCGCCCCATTCGGCGGCCGGCGGGCGGGTTCAGCCCTTCAACTGCTGCGCCGCATGGGCGATCTGGCCCGAGACGAACAGCGTCACCGCATCCGCCTGCATCAGCCAGCCGCCGAAGCGGTCAAACCCCTCCCCCCCCTGCAGGCGCGCCACCCGGTCCTCATAGGACTGGGCGCCGACCGCATAGTGGATCGCGCCCTTCATGCCGAAGGCGCAAAGCACGACAAAGAGGAAGGGCAGCAGCACGCCCCGGCGCCGGCCTTCACGCACGACGCGGATCCGCGCGGGCGGATCGGCCATGTCGGCGTGAATGAAGCCCTGCGAGCGGGCACGTTCGAACCGGGAGACCCGGCTGTAGAAATCGACGAGATTAGGGTCGGCCATGACCGTTTCACCACTTCACTAACCACCCGAGGGCATTGGTAAGCCGAAATTGTGGCGGAAAACAGACAGAAACTGCGGCGTTGCCCCCGTTTTGCCCGAAACAGATCAGTTCCGAATCAGAACCAGTGTGGACCACTCGCCGATATCCTCGCGCGCCTCGGGGCGGAAACCGGCGACCACATAGGCGGCGGTGACCGCCTCGGCCTGCACCACCAGCAGGCCCGAAAGGATGATATGCCCCCCCGGCGCGGCATGGGCGGCCATGTCGGGGGCCAGTTCGATCAGCGGGCCTTTCAGGATATTGGCGAAGATCAGGTCAAAGGGCGCGGCCTTGTGCAGGCCCTCATGGGCAAAACCCGCGGCCTCAAGACAGGTGACGCGGCCTTTCAGCCCGTTGATCGCCACATTCGCCTCGGCCACATCCACCGCAACACGGTCGATGTCGCTGGCCAGCACCAGCGCTTCGGGCAGAACCGCCGCCGCCGCCATGGCCAGAACCGCGGTGCCGCAGCCGATGTCGGCTACCTTGGCCGGTCGCAGCCCCGCAGCGAAAAGCCGGTCAAAGGCCCTCAGGCAGCCCAGCGTCGTGCCGTGGTGGCCGGTGCCGAAAGCCACCGTCGCCTCGATCTGCAGGGCGATGCGGCCGGGGTCCTGCGGCACCTTGTCGGCGTCATGGCTGCCATAGACGAAGAAGCGCCCGGCCTCGACCGGCGACAGTTCGCGGCGGACCTTGGCGACCCAGTCGATCTCGGGCAGTTCCGACAGCGCGAAGGGCCGCGCGCCCAGCGCCTCGGCCACCAGGTCCAGAAGTGCCGGGTTCGGCGGCTCGGTGTAATAGGCGCCAACTTCCCACAGGCCGGAATCATCCTCGATCTCGAAGACGCCCACGCCGACCGGCGCGGGTTCAAGCTGTTCCAGCGACTGCGCGATGGCATTGGCGCGGGCTTCGCCCGGAACGGTGGTCAGCGCGGAATAGGTGGGCATGGCGGCTCCTTGCGGTTGGTCTGGCCTTACGCCGAAGGGCGGCGGCTGGCAAGCAAGGGCAATCCTTCGCCGAAGGATTGCGGCCCGCCCGGGGGCGGGAGGCGCCGGAACCGGAACGGGATGCGGCGCGCCGCTGGCAAGGGACGGCAATCCTTCGCCGAAGGATTGCCCCCGCCTCAGGCCGAAACGCCGGTGCCGATGGGGCAGGTCACGCCGGTGCCGCCGATGCCGCAATAGCCGTCGGGGTTCTTGGCCAGATACTGCTGATGATAATCCTCGGCATAGTAGAACACCGGTACCGGCAGGATTTCGGTGGTGACCGGCCCCAGCCCCTTCGCCGCCAGCGCCTGTTCATAGACGGCTTTCGTCGCGCGCGCGGCGGCCTCTTGCTCGGGCGTATAGACATAGATGCCCGAGCGGTAGGTCGAGCCGATGTCATTGCCCTGCCGCATGCCCTGCGTCGGGTCGTGGTTTTCCCAGAAGAGCTTCAGCAGCGCCTCGTAACTCACCTGCGCCGGGTCATAGATCACCCGGACCACCTCGTTATGGCCGGTCATCTGGGTGCAGGTTTCCTTGTAGGTCGGGTTGGGCGTGTAGCCGCCGGCATAGCCGACCATGGTCAGCCAGACCCCCGGCACCTGCCAGAACTTGCGTTCCACCCCCCAGAAACAGCCCATGCCGAACATCGCCTCGGCCATGCCCGCAGGCACGGGCGACTTGAGCGGCAGGCCCGAAAGGAAATGGGTTTCGGCAGTGGGCAGCGGATCGGGGCGGCCCGGCAGGGCATCCTGCGGCTGAACCATCTGCATCTTGCGGCGATCGGCGAAGAACATGGTGTCTCCTTTATCCAGAACCCGGAATATAGGGCAGATCGGCCCGGACGCGAGGGGGATCGCGGTCAGGCCCGCGTGATGGGCCTGTAACACGGGGCTCAGAACAGCGCCAGTTGGTCCCCCGGGCGGGGCGGCGGGGCGAAAAGGTCGGTGCGCAGGGGCGGCATCGGGCGGTCAAGGCCCAGACGGCCGGCGGCGGCGGCAAAGCGGCGGGCCAGAAGATCGGCCCACAGCCCCTGCCCCCGCATCCGCCGGCCCCATTGCGGGTCGTAATCCTGCCCGCCATGCATCTCTCGCACGCGGCCCATGACCTTGGTGGCGCGGTCGGGGAAATGTTCGGCCAGCCAGTCGCGGAACAGCGGCGCCACCTCAAGCGGCAGGCGCAGCGCGATGTAACTGGCGGCCGCCGCACCGGCTTCGGCCACGGCGGCCAGGATCGGCTCCAGCTCATGGTCGGTCAGGCCCGGCACCACCGGGGCGATCATCGCGCGCACCGGCACGCCGGCGTCCAGCGTGGTGACCGACACGCCGACACGCAACAGCCCCGCCGCCGCCAGCGGCGCCAGAAGGTCAAGGTCGCGCAGGATGCCTGTTCCCTTGGTGGTGATCGCCAGCGGATGGCGGAAATCATGCAGCACCTGCACGACCTCGCGCATCACCCGCCATTCGGCCTCACAGGGCTGATAGGGGTCGGTGTTGGTGCCGATGGCGACGGTCGCCACCCGGTAGGATTTCGCCCGCAGCTCCTCCACCAGAACCGCACCGATGCCGGGCCGCGCGATCAGCCGGGTCTCAAAGTCCAGCCCCGGCGAGAGGTTCAGGTAAGCATGCGTCGGCCGGGCAAAGCAGTAGATGCAGCCGTGTTCGCAGCCGCGATAGGGGTTGACCGACCTGTCAAACGGCAGATCGGGCGAGCGGTTGAAGGTCAGGGCCGAGCGTGGCCGTTCCGCCCGCACCTCGGTGCGGATCAGCCGGTCGGTTTCTTCGATCTCCCAGCCGTCGTCGAAGGCTTCGCGCGCGGCGCGCTCATACCGGCCGGCGGCATTGCCCAGTGCCCCCCGCGCCCGCGCCCTTTGCCCCGGCAGCAGCGTTTCATCCCGGTTTCCCATGGGCACAGGATAGAACAATACCGGAACATCGCAAGCAAGATTCCCGTTCCCGACCCCTTGCTGTCGGCTTTGACTTCGGCCATGTCGGAAACCGAAAAGTCCGTACCGGGCTTTGGCCCCAGAGATCAGGGCAATTGCCCGAAGGAGCGCCCAGATGGCCGACGACGACGAAATCATCCTCTCGGAACTTTCCGATGAGGAACTTGTGCTTCAGATGCACGATGACCTCTACGACGGTCTGAAGGAAGAGATCGAAGAGGGCGTCAACATCCTGATCGAGCGCGGCTGGGCGCCCTATGACGTTCTGACCAAGGCGCTGGTCGCCGGGATGACCATTGTCGGCGCCGACTTCCGCGACGGCATCCTGTTCGTTCCCGAAGTGCTGCTGGCCGCCAACGCCATGAAGGCGGGCATGGCCATCCTGAAGCCGCTCCTGGCCGAAACCGGCGCGCCGCGCATGGGCAAGATGGTGATCGGCACCGTCAAGGGCGACATCCACGACATCGGCAAGAACCTTGTCGCGATGATGATGGAAGGCGCGGGCTTTGAGGTGCTGGATCTGGGCATCAACAACTCGGTCGAGAAATACCTCGACGCGCTGGAAGCCGAAAAGCCCGATATCCTGGGCATGTCGGCGCTGCTGACCACGACCATGCCTTACATGAAGGTCGTGATCGACACGATGAAGGAAAAGGGCCTGCGCGAGGAATACATCGTTCTGGTGGGCGGCGCCCCCCTGAACGAAGAGTTCGGCAAGGCCATCGGCGCCGACGCCTACTGCCGCGATGCCGCCGTGGCGGTGGAAACGGCCAAGAGCTTCGTCGCCCGCAAGCACAACCAGATGGGCGGCTGAACCGCCCCGCTCTCCTCCTCACTCGAAGGCCCCGGGCGCAAGCTTCGGGGCCTTCTTCTTGGGCGGGGGTTGTGGCAGACTGTCGGTGTTTTGATCCGAGGTTTCCATGACCAAACACATGCTGCCCGAGCATATCCGCGTCTTTCAGGCGGCCGCGAAGCACTTTGACGTGCATATTCTGGTGCGGCGGACCAACCTGGCCTCGCTGCGCTTTGCCGGGGCGAAGGATTGCGTGCCCAAGCGTCTGGACTGCAAGGCCAAGACCGCCGATCTGGGCTATACCCACCCCACCGCCGGCCCGATCGACTGCGCGGGGCTGGTAGTGGACCCCACGATCACCGGGCCGGGGGTCTTTGCCTCGACCGAGAAATACAAGTCGGCGCTGAAGGAATGGGGCAAGTTCAGCGCCACCATTCATCCGCAGGTCACCACCCATGAAGGCCAGAAGGCGCTGACCTACATCCCCGGCGGGCGGCATTACTTCGTCGATCTGCACCCCACCAGCCCGCGCCATGGCTGCGTCAAGCTGACGACCAGCGGCCTGATCACCGCCGGGAAATATATCCACGGCGATTTCGACCTTTACGGCATCATCCCCGCCACCGACCCGTCAAAGAACGTCGCGGTGTTTGAAACCATGCTGGGTCAGGCCCATTCGCGCAGCCCCGAGTTTCAGGATGTGCAGATCTACATCAACAGCCGCATCGGCGTGCCGATGATCCTGCACGGCGCGCAAGAGGCCTATGCCGACGGCCATTCCGACGAAGGGATCGACATCTTCTGGTCCGACGGCACCACCGGCGCCTGCGAAAATGCCGCCGAAATCGCGGCGATGTATGAAACGCTGTTCGGCGGGCGGCAGCTTTTCACCAAGGACGGGCCGAAGGTTGTGGTGCGGGGCGGCTACCTGACCC